>NZ_JAHQUN010000028.1:0-73469 GCF_019052485.1 Bacteroides sp. MSK.20.82 | reverse complement strand
GTTTCTTTTAATCTATTTGTAGTCAATTAAATACCTTCAGACTACATCAAATATACAAAAAACAGATTAAACATGCAAATTATATTCAAAATCCGGGGCATACAGAGGACTTTATTTGTAATGATATGGAAAGTTTCCGGGTAATATTCCCCTATCACTCAGCAAAATAGAACAAACCAGCAGATAAATATAAAATAAGTTTGAATATTTCACCTAAACACCGTATATTTGGCGTCAATAACTAAACTAGATTTATATGTTCAACAGGGCTATTACAATTTTCCTGGGGAAGGATAATTGTCATTACACAACAAAAGAAAAACAAACAGGTACTGCCACACTAGACGACAAAAGCCAAGTACAGTTCCTTAGTAAAAAGAACCCCAAAATGCCGTTTTTCTATAGTCGGCGGAATCTCTACATGATAGGTTTCCTGCTCGCTTTTATAGTGACTCTGCTCGAATTTATGCGAGGACGGCATCAAAACTTTATGGTCTTCTCAGACGCTACTCAATTCTTCTGGCAAGGCATCAGCCCATACACAACCGAATTTGTAGAAGCTCACGGACGCTACTTCCTTTATTCTCCTGTTTTCACGGTATTGTTCGCTCCGTTTGCGTATCTGCCTGCATGGCTGGGACCTTTCGCGTGGAATCTATTCAATTATTCATTGTTCTTTGTGGCGATCTTCACGCTGCCCCAACAATTCACCCAGCAACAGAAATGCCGTATGTTCCTTTTTCTGTTACTGATTTTAGGACAAAGTTTACTTTCATTTCAGTATAACATAACGGTAGCCTATTTATTCTTATTCGCCTATACGTTATTGGAAAAAGACCGTGGATTTCTGGCTGTTCTGTTAATCATGATTTCGGGATGTACCAAAGTATATGGAATTTTCGAACTGGCATTGTTGCTGTGCTATCCTCACGTATGGCGTAACTTTGGCTATGCCGTTGCAATGGGCATTGTATTGCTTACGTTACCGTTAATCAAAATAGCTCCTGCAGATTTGCTCCCCTATTATGAAGAATGGTGCCATAGTCTTGCTGTTCATCAATCCGCCGGAGCTTATGATTCATTTTTCTATGCCCGCCCCATTGCAGCATGGACATTGCCACACTTCCGTGCACTTCAGATAGGAATGCTCGGTCTACTGACTCTGCTCTTTTTGGGGAATTTCCACAAATGGTCGTCTTTTGCCTTCCGTGCCCAAGCTTTGGGCATTCTCATGGGCTGGGTAGTATTACTGAGTGACTCCGCCGAGAAACATACCTATATTATCGCATTGGCAGGTTTCATGCTCTGGTATTGGAGCAGGCCAACACGTACCGCAACAGACAAGATTCTATTTTGGTGCTGTTTTGTGCTGTTATGCATCGTTCCTATCGACATATTCGTCCCTGTTCCCATCAGAGATTTCATTACCAGGACCTTATGGCTTCATGTATGGGTTTTCTTTATTGTATGGATACGGATGATATGGCTTACCTTCCTTGCATCCTTCATTCATCCACGTGCCACAAATGTTCTTTCAGATTAACGCATCCGTTAGCTTTGAAAGAAACTTCTTCTGCCAGCAAGAGTTGTTTTTGTTCCACCCAACCGGGTACCAGCCTTCCGGTGGAATTTACAACTCTATGGCAAGGAATGGATAATTCATCCGGCACTTCTTTCAATGCACGCCCCACCATCCGCGAACATTGGGGGGCACCCAAAAGCAAAGCAATACCTCCATAGGTAGATACTTTTCCCACAGGTATCTGGGATACGACTTCGTACACTTCCTTCCGAAAGGATTCGGAAAAACTCTCTTTATCTACTTTATAATCTTTCATATATCCCTCTTTACGATCTCAATGAAATCATCCTTTCCTTTTCAGGAAGTCTGTCGGGCTCTCTCCGAACTGCTCTTTATAGCACTTGGTGAAATAAGAAGGTGAACTGAAACCGACTTCATAACCAATCTCCGCTACGGTCATGTCCGAAGAAGCAAGCAAAGAAGCTGCCTTCTTCAAACGGGCGATACGGAGCAATTCATTCGGAGAGTAGTTAGTCAACGATTTAATCTTGCGGTAAAGCTGCACACGGCTTAGTCCCATATCCTTGCCCAAGTCCTCCACATTCAAACCGGAGTCTCCCATTTTCTCTTCAATCAATGACTTGAATCTTTCTACAAAATCCTTGTCCATATCGCAAACATCTTCCTTCGCCAATGTCTGCCCGTCACCAAAGAACTGTTTCAGACGACGGTGAGAATCGATCAGGTTGCGGACACGTGCCAGCAACAGTTGTGAACTGAACGGCTTTGAAATATAAGAATCGGCACCACCGTCATATCCCTGAATACGCTGTTCGTCCAGTGAACACGCCGTCAGCAGAATAACCGGAATATGACAGGTCTGTAACTCACTTTTCAGCCGGCGGCAACATTCAATGCCATCAATGCCCGGCATCATCACATCGGAAATAATCAGGTCAGGAACATACTTCATAGCCTTACGGATTCCTTCGGAGCCGTCTGCCGCTTCAATCACCGTATAGTCTGTATGCAACAGCGTATGGACATACGAACGGATATCCTCATTATCATCAATAATCAGTACGGACGATTTGGAAGAGTCATATCCTTTTTCCAGTTCTTCCTCTTCCGCCAATAGAACATCTGTTGTACGGGAATCCGCAGAAACAAGGGTGGTATCCGGTTCGGCAGCAACAGCCTCGCAAGACTGTACAGGCAGTTCAACGGTAAAGACCGTACCCTGTTTCTCATCGCTCTCTACAGAGATCGTACCACCATGCATTTCTACGAAGGCTTTTACCAATGCCAGTCCGATTCCCGAACCGGTATGGTGCATATCGATCTTATAGAAACGGTCGAATACATTGCGGATATGTTCGGCAGAAATCATAGAACCGGTATTTGCCACCGTGAAACGTATCCATCGCTTGTCCTCTTTACAAAGGGAAGACAGACGAACGGCAATTCTTCCATTTTCCGGTGTAAACTTAAAGGCATTGGACAGGAGATTGAAATAAATACGTTCCAGCTTCTCCATGTCTGCCAGTGTATGATAATCCGTATCCGGCATACTATCAAAAGAAAAATGGATATGCTTCTTACGGGCTGCCGCCTGAAAAGACTCATTCCATCCTTCGAAAGAAGAAAGGACATCCACCGTAACCGGAGTATATTCCATCTTGCCATTTTCATATTTACGGAAATCCAGAATCTGATTGACCAGACGCAGAAGAATGTTCACATTCCGCTGAATCAGCATGAGCATCCGGTGCTGATCTCCGCTCAGTGTCTTGTCCGCCAACAAATGTTCTACCGGATCGGCAACCAATGTCAACGGAGTACGGAAGTCGTGAGAAATATTGGTGAAGAATACCAGCTTGGCATGAGTAGCTTCTTCCAGTTGATGAGAAAGTTGTATCAATTGGTCACGCTGTTCTTCCAGTTTGTCACGTTGCTCTTCCAATTGTTGCTTCTGCTTAAAAAGTTCTTTATTCAAGCGATTCTTTGAGCGGAGTGATTTATAAACGACCAATAATAAGCCGGCTACCAATAAAAGGATAATCAGACTGCCGTATAAAACGACCTGTTGTGTAGCTACCTGAGAGAGATAGCCACCGATACGTCCGTTGAGCGTTTCAATCTTTTTGTCGAGTTCGGAAATGTGTGTGGTCTGCAACTGCATGACGTGTGCGTTGGTACGGTCCACAACAGCGGTATTCATCACCGTTTCTTTGGGATAGGGTTTCTTCTCCAGAATATCCATAGCCAGTTGCAGTACCTTATCACCATTGGTCGGATAGATAAAGGTAGCATCCAGCACACTGTCCAGAACCAGCTCCAGCCCGTTTCCCTTACCCGGCAAGGCATCTATGCCGACAAAAATCATTTCCTTCTCCCGCCCTGCCATCTTTGCTGCCTGATAGGCACCCGGAGCGATACGATCATTATGGGCATACACAGCATCAATCTTAGGATGCCTCCGAAGCATACTATCCATTTCTATCTCTGCCGGACCACGTTCCCAAGCAGCATCCGCTTTATCAATCAGCTTTATATCCGGGAATTTACTGATGGCAGCCATAAATCCCTGATGCCGTTCCATTGCAGGAGTCGAACCGCTCAATCCTGTCAGTTCTACTATATTTCCCTTCCCTTTCAGACTGGAGGCAATATAGTTTCCTACCGAACGACCGATTTCATAATTATCGGCTCCGATATAGGCAGTATATTTATCCGAAAGAATCTTCCGGTCTACAAGAATAACGGGGATGCCTTTCTGATAAGCTTCTTCTACAATCGGAGTCATAGGAGCAGCTTCGTTAGCGGAAATAATCAGCAGATCGACTCCTTCGTCCATAAAATAATGGACATCTTCCGCCTGCTTAGTGTTATCATCCCCTGCCGAACGGATTTCCACCGAAACACCATTATAAAACATCGCTTCCCGAAGAATCTCATCATTCATCTTATGTCGCCATGAATCATCGCTGCATTGAGCCACCCCAATACGAAAACGGGGTGTATCCTGCCGGCAAGCCGTCATCCCGGTTAAACAAAACAGCACCAGCATCCACTTCAGATATCTCATCGTCTTCATCCATCTCATCATTTCGTAGTTCTTTCTGTAATCCAATTAAGAACAAAAATAAGAAATAATACTGTAAAGTTCTCTAACTTCAGCTATTTATTATTCTAAAAAGAAGGAAAGCAGTCCTCTTTCAGACCATCGGAAAGTATTAACAAAAGTATAAAGCGTAAAACAAACACTTAATCAATGTTATAAAACATAGCGTTTTACTTGGATAATTTGCAGATTTCACAGAAGTCCGTATCTTTGTACTGTGTTTTTCATAGTATTAGATTTAAGGTTAACAAAGGTTGGAGCAAGGCGTTGCTCCTTTTTTTATGCCCTGACCTTTCATCTACCGGTTAGTTTTCATCCCATTCCTTTTCCAGTTTACCATCAATAGTGTAGCGTTTCCATCGTCCTACACGGCGACCATTCTTATATTCCCCACATTCACGAAGCTGGTCATTCTTTACATAACGAGCTTCGAACGGTCCGTTCTGCCTTCCGTTCACATAGGTAGAAGTTTCCCAATAATCAAAGCGGTTGCTCACTATCAGCCGTCGTTCCTTGCCATGCAATCTGCCGGCCTGATAGGTAGCTTCATATCTCAATTCACCATTTTCCAAATTATATTCACGGTATAAACCGTCTTTACGATCGTTCTTCATATAATATTCTTTCTGCCTTACCCCACTTCCGTTGGCAAATGAGACATGGAGTCCATCTTCTTTTCCATCCAGATAGGTTTCAATCATCAGCGTATCGCCGCTTTCAGCAAAAGTAGTCCAACGACCATTCTTCTTTCCATTCTTATAACTACCCAGTATACGTGGCGAGCCAAACGTAAACACGGACGAATATTCACCGTCCTGAAAACCTTCTTCATTGAAATAAACGGTCTCATACAAATCATATGTACCTTTCAGAAAAGTATACTGTTTGCCTACCTGCTTCCCGTCCTTGTAATTATGCTCTTTCCGCAAAGTACCGTCAGATTCGTACGACAGTTGCTTCCCGTGCTCTTTCCCCATCCGGAAGTTTCTTTCACTTTCCACTTTTCCGGTAGTAAAGTAACTTTTGCTCGTACCGTCCAGCTTACCTTCCTTATAGGACTTTTCTTCTTTCAGCTTACCGTCAAACTTGGAGTTAATCTTGAAGAGACCATCCTTCCGTCCTTCTTTATAACTTCCTTCTGTTATTAATATATTGTCTACATATTCTTTGTATCCGCCATCATAGAAACCATCTTTAAAAGATGCCAGCACATAGGCGGAATGATAACCATCTATGATGCGATGTTCGCCATTCAATGCTTTTTCCGTTTTCAGTTCCTGAAACAACAGTCTGCCATCGCCTACATTGACAACGGATACCTGATCGATCTTATATTCCTTTTGCGCAAACAAAGGAAGAGCAAGATATAAAAACAAAAATACGTTCCAGCTTTTTGATCTGAGGAAGTTTGAAATGTGTTTCATAAAGTAGTTTTCTCTTTTTGATTTATTATTTAAAGACCTGCCGCAAAGATAGGCAATCGGCTTATAAAACAAGGAAAGAAAGAGGGGGACAATTAGAGAAAAGAACATCTGTTATTATCATTCTAATAATTAACAGATTAAGTAGTAAATCAAAACACAGGGAAGGGGGATATTTACTGAAATAAGAAACAGAAAAGAAGATGTGTCAAAAGTAACTAAATTTCCCTCCTTCAGGAAGGAGGGGTGGCTGAAAGCCGGGGTGGTAGGTATATTTCACAGTTGAATATCAATAGCTTATGTATTCACCTACCACCTCCCCCTACGAGTACTCCTCCTTCCCGAAGGAGGAGAGTTTAGTTACTTTTGACACACCTGCTTTTTGTATTTAAAGAGATTCTACAACAATCTGTCTTTCAGAACAACCGGAAGTTCGGGCATTGCACCGCTCTGCGTACAAACATAAGCGGAAACTTCGACAGCCAGCTTATGAGCTTCGGGAACAGACTTGCCATTCAGAATGGAAGCACAGAAAGCGGCAGTAAAGGAATCCCCCGCTCCTACCGTATCGGCTACCGGAACCTTCGGCGTTTCCTGAAAAGAAACGACTCCCGGAGTAAACACATAACTACCATTGATACCGCAAGTAAGAATCAACATTTTCAGATTGTACTTGGCCAACAGAATCCAGCACTTATCCTGTAAGTCGATGCCCGGATAACCGAACATACGGCTGATTGTCACCAGTTCTTCATCGTTTATCTTCAGAATGTTGCAGCGTTTGAAAGACTCGCGCAATACTTCTTTCGTGTAGAAGTCCTGACGGAGGTTGATGTCGAATATCTTCAGCTGTCCGTCTATATCGGGCATTGTATCGAGGAATCGGTTAATTGTAGCACGGCTCACTTCATTGCGTTGAGCCAACGAACCGAAACAAACGGCGCGCGTATTCAAAGCCAGCCGCTTCAGTTCGTCCGTGAAAGGAATGTTATCCCATGCCACTCCTTCTTTGATTTCGTAGCAAGGCACCCCTTCGTCATCCAGTGTCACCTGCACCGTACCGGTAGGATAATCCACCCGCTCAATCTGATTTTTGAGTTGCTTTTCTTTGAATACTTCCATGATTTCATCTCCCAGTTCGTCATTGCCCACCGCACTTACTACACGGCTGTCGAAACCAAACTGTGAAACATGATAAGCGAAATTAGCCGGAGCACCGCCTATCTTCTTTCCTTCGGGCAATACATCCCATAATGCTTCGCCCATTCCTACAATTATATTATTCATGATCTACAGATTTAATTGTTTTCCAAATATAAAATTATTTTTTGATACGGAAGGTATAGAACAGCAAGTAAAGTACACCGACTGTCATCACAGCAATCGCACCATTCTGCCCCATAGAAGTATCCGAAGCAACTCCCATAGCCAACGGGAAAACGGTTCCTCCGAAGAGTCCCATAATCATCAGACCGGAAACTTCGTTTTTCTTTCCCGGCAGATAAAGCAATGCCTGCGAGAAAATAACAGAGAACACATTCGAGTTACCAAAACCGATCAGAGCGATACAAGTGTAAATCACCGCCTTATCATGGAAGATGAACAACCCTACCATAGCAGCCAGCATCATAACAACACTGATACCGAAGAAAGATTTCGGAGACATCTGACGCAGGATGAATGATCCCAGAAAACAGCCTGCCGTACGGAAGATAAAATAGAGGCTGGTTGCAAAAGCAGCATCATCCAGTGTCATGCCGATGCGTTCCATCAGAATCTTAGGTGCAGTAGTGTTTGTACCGACGTCGATACCTACGTGACACATGATTCCGATAAAGCAAAGCAGGATAAACGGTTTGCCGAGCAATGCCAGGCACTGTCCGAAAGTGGAAGGTTTGCCTTCTTCCTTCTCTTCTTCAATCTGTGTCGCGTTGAGCAACAGAATGGCAAGGATGGCTATTACCATATAAATAGGGAATAATACACGCCATCCCAGATCGAAAGAAGGAATCGCCTGCGTTGCCCCCCACATGGCAATGTACGGTGCTAGGAAAGAAGCGATCGCTTTCACGAATTGTCCGAAGGTGAGGCTGCTTGCCAGACGGTCACCACGAACGATGTTGGAAAGAAGCGGGTTCAGTGAAGTCTGCATCAGTGCGTTTCCAA
Organism: Bacteroides sp. MSK.20.82; assembly: GCF_019052485.1. Lineage (NCBI taxonomy): Bacteria > Pseudomonadati > Bacteroidota > Bacteroidia > Bacteroidales > Bacteroidaceae > Bacteroides > Bacteroides sp. MSK.20.82. The sequence goes on along the minus strand of NZ_JAHQUN010000028.1, from coordinate 65,236 downwards.
TACCTAACAGGGAAAAAGAAATCAGCATCAGTGCGTAACTGTCCCCGAAGACAGGCAACAGTAAAGAAGCAAAAGTCACGATCAAACTTAGTAACACGGTTTTCTTCTGACCGATACGGCTCATCAGCATACCTGTCGGTACGGAGAAAATCAGAAACCAGAAGAACACCAATGAAGGGAAGATGTTTGCTTGTGAGTCTGTCAGACCCAGGTCTGCTTTTACATAATTGGAGGCAATGCCCACCAGATCAACGAATCCCATGGCGAAGAAACAAAGCATCACCGGGACTAGCTTGGAGAGAGAAGCGTTTTTAGTATTTTCCATTGTTTTATCTATTATAATTTCGTATATTAGCACAGTAATTATTTTCCTTTCCTATTGATCCTTTTTCTTTTAGCCTCCTATTTTCTTTGCTTATCACGGCTGTGAACAGACCGTATCACAAGGGTGATAAGGCCTTATCACAGTAATGAACAGATCGTATCACGTAGGTGAAACGCTATCTATCTCCCATACATAAGGAGAACATAAAGGCATGTTAACGCAAGGATAAAGGTATGTTAGCGTGAATTAAAAAGAGCGCAGGGAGAAGAAAGTCGTTTTTTATTTCTTCAGTTTGTAAACCACGAATGAATCTACTTTATAGGCACCGCCTTTGCTGTAGAAGCTGATATGATTGTAAGGTTCCGAAGGGAATACCTGATTGGTCATAGCGAAGCGTCCACCGTCACCGAAAGCCTCTACACTTGATCTGTCTACAAACAGGCGGAGTTTCATTTCATCCTTATCCCCTTCAATCGCAGTCCAAGTCAGCATCGGGAAGTTTTCGTTGAAATTTACCTCGCCACTCTTGCGACGGTCCATCGAGAATTTCTTCTCTTTCATGTCGTACTGCATGTCTACTTCTTCGCCCTTGTCATTGTAGAGACGGAAACCGATGATTTCTGCCTGCTGATTCTTGAGGGACAGTTCTATTTCGTAAGCACCTTCATTGTTCGGAATCAAATCTTTCACGATACGTGTTCCGTTAACCTTGAATGAGCGCTTTTTGGAAACACCACGCAGTTTCAGTAATTCGGGAGAAGGAGCGGATTGAAGATAAATCCCACCGTCGATGGCAAAGAGACTCAAATCACGAGGGATGGAGTTCGGACTACGGTATTGAGAAGTTGGCACGTCATTTGCATATTGCCAGTTGCTCATCCATGCAATGGCGATACGGCGGTTGTCGGGGGCATCGCTCCAAGTAACTGTAGCATAATGGTCTTTTCCCCAGTCCATCCATTTTGTGACATTCGGCTGATTGTCACAACTAAATTTCTTGCCGTCGAAGCTACCGATAAAGTATTGAGTAGCGGAGTCACCGAAAGGACCGTCACCAAGGCTGCAAAGCAATACCCATTTCTTTTCGTTGGTGCCCTCTACCGGAAGTTCGAATAAATCGGGGCATTCCCATACGTTGCCGTGAGCACCGTATCCTTCGCCGAAGCTGCTTTCAAATGCCCAGTCTTTCAGATTGGGAGAAGAGAAAATCTGCATTTCCTGTCCCACTGCGAGCACCATGATCCAGCGTTTTGTTGCTTCGTACCAAAAAACTTTCGGGTCGCGGAAGTCACGAGCTTCGGATACAAGTACGGGGTTGTTTTCGTATTTGGTGAAAGTGCGTCCGTTGTCAGTGCTATAAGCGATGCTTTGTACCTGACGGTCGCTGTTTTGTGTATAAATGGCGATGATTGCGCCTGCTCCGAAGCCGGCTGTATTGTTATGATCTACCACGGCAGAGCCGCTGAAGATAGTACCGAGCGCATCCGGTGCTATCGCAACGGTGCGGTGTTCCCAGTTTACGAGGTCTTTGCTGATAGCGTGTCCCCAGTTCATGTTTCCCCATTTGGAGCCATAAGGGTTGTACTGGTAAAAAAGATGGTATTCACCGTCTTTATAGACCATTCCGTTCGGGTCGTTCATCCATCCGTAAAGGGGAGAGAAGTGATAGGTCGGACGAAACTTTTCACGGTTGGTCGTATCGAAGGTGTCGGAGAGTTTCATTTCCTTGCAGCAAGCGGTATTATCCGGCGAAAGATTGACACGGATCGGATCGTTGGAGTTCATCTTGAACTTGAAAGAGACCGTTTTGCCGGAAAAGTCGGAAAGGTCTACCGGAACAAAGTAATCTACTTTATGTATGGCGAGACGCACGTCGAAGTTTTTCACCTCTTTATTATTAACGATCATGCTGATACGTACATCGGGAGACGCATCCTCTACGGGCAGAAGCAGGTACTTCTGGGAAGTATTGACACGTACAAGGCAATGACCTTCTCCCAGATTCTTAATCAGCAAAGGAGAATCCGCCGCTCGGGTTGAAACAGAAATAGTCATGAGAATAAAACAAATCAGAAAGGTCTGAAGTTGTTTGACAGGCAAAAATACATTCATGTTCTATGGTATTAAGGTTGTTATACTTTTGATAGTTGTTACAGTGCAAAGATAGGCGCTTCCAAGGTTAGCGCCTATCACTTTTGTTTCAAACGCTGTAAAAGATGTTACTTGCCGGTGTAGTTTTCATCAATAAGTGCTTACCTGAACGTCTGATACAGTTATTTCACCTTTATAACAGCAGAGTGACCACGGGTTCTTCTGCATTTGGTAGATACGGTTGGTGAAAGATAACTGGTCGTTGATATAAGTCACGCAGACGGACTGGTCACTGTAAATCGTCACACGATATTCATTATCTGCCGGAATATTGAATTTATTATCGAATAAGTATTTGGCATCGTCACCGTCTTTCTCAAAATTCGCTTTGCCTTCATCGGCATTGACATGGATACTATACCAGGAAGCGGAATCCGTTCCACGTACAAAAGAGATTCCGAAACGGTCCGTATTCGAAGCGGTCTTTACGGTGAAAGAAATCTTGTTATGTACTTTCAGACGGTTGAAGATGACGGAGGCACCTTCGCCCAAAGTATAGGTTTTACCGCTTTCGATCACGTTACCATCTTTTGCCATTACTTTCACTTCTTGTGCGGAAGTGTATTTACGGTCGATTGCATCGGGTACTCCGAGGGTTAAAGTACCGTCTTCGTGTTGAATCAGACGTTGTGCTACCAGATTGCCTGCCCATTCGGGTTCTACATCACCAACATTTCCATTATCATTTCCGGCACGTGTGGGACACCAACCCCAAATGTAGCGGTTTGTTCCGTCGGAAGCGGTCTTTCCGGCATAGAATGCGCGGCTGTCCAGCATTCCTTCACGATTGTCCGGCCATATTCCGGCATCATTGGCGGTAGTTGCTTTCAAATCTTCCAGCGTTCTGCCTTTGAAATATTGTACTTTACGCATGAAGGAAGCCTGTTCCGAATAAATCAGATACCACCAGTCCCCCATCTTGAATACATCCGGACATTCGTAGAAACGATCCCACATCATGGTCATAAAGGTTCCGGCAGATTCCCACTCTTTCAGGTCGGCAGAGGTAAATTCGGCGATATGCCCTTTTCCGTTCTTGCGGGTAGCGATCAGCATGTGATACACACCGTCTTCGGTCTGGAACAGGAACGGGTCACGGAAGTCATTCTTGTCATAACCATACGTATCTCCTTTCAGGTAGAAGGTACGGTTCTTGGTCCATGTCTTGAAATCGGGAGAAGTAGCTACCATCACTACCTGAGCATTCTGGTCGGAAGAAGGCTTGAACTTATTACCGGTGTAGAAGGTATAATACAGTTTGTCGGCAGGGTTATAGATCGTTCCTCCTGTGCCGATGGCAGCATCCTGTTCGTCACGCCCTCCGCAGGAAATCAGTTCGCCGAGAGATTCGTAAGTAGCACCGTCTTTGGTAGCCACCCCGAAAATGGGATGGTACGTAGCTTCGGGGTTCGGACGGTAATCTTGCAGGTACATCACTTTAAAGTCCTTGGCAACCGGATCATAGAATGGCATCGGGTCACCTACAAAGCCGACCTGTGGCTTATAGTACATCGAGAAGCCATGCTCATCACTCGATTGGAAGTATGTGGCTGTACCGTCCCAGTCTTTCTGAGTCAAGATGGGGTCAGTCTCGTCACTGCAAGCAGTCATCGAAGCTATCAGTGCGGTAAATGCTATAGGTAAGATCATATTTTTCATCATTGTTGCTTATTCTTTTTATTTACACAAGTAGTTGATTGCATTGAGAGTCATTTGCTCTACGTTGTAGTGATAGTAGTCGGCAGAAGCGTCTACTCCCTTGCCGTACCAGTCATAGCAGCCGGAACCGATACAGAGCGTACGTCCGCTATTGGAACGCGGTTCAAATTCGGCAATGACTACCGCCCCGTCGCCTCCATGTGCCAAATCGATTCCTCCTGTCAGGTTACGCCATGCGTTCAGGTCGTCATAACCTCCCCAGTCTGTCCCGATATGCCACTGCGCTGTGCTATTGGTAATCGCATAGCCGGCATCACAGGTATAGACTGTCGACTTGTCGCCATCTTTCCATCTTAAATCCTGGAATAACGGATGTGATTCACTGCCGGTAATCAGGAAGCTCCATGGGGCAGAGGTGATTTCGGGCGAGTCTTCGTTTCCTCCCCAGCTATTGTTCGGTACACGCTCGTCTTTAGCGATGCCGAGATTGGCGATATAGAAAGTAGCGTAACGGGTCAGCAGCAGATTACCACCATTCTGATAGTAGACTTTAAACTTCTCCGCTGCCGCTTTCGCGTCATCCGGCAAAGGAGGATTGTCACCATTGTCTGCGTGGAAATGCCACCAGATAGCGGTATATTTACCTAAATCCACTTTTCCGTCCACTACATCCTTGAATGAGATATATTCGGACATCGATACATTATCCATCATCCATTGGGCAGCGGCTTTCTCTTCGGGACTCGTCAGAAGGCTGACGGAAGAAGCCGTACCGACAAAGGCAGTCGGAATCACATTTCCCTGAGTAACCGTTACCACATAAGGAGTTACTGCCGAACGGTAAGTTGCCGTGTAAGTAACGGGGTTCGTAAAGTCCTGAATACTTCCGGATGCCGGAGTCACGGTAGCTCCGTCCGTTACGGTAAACGTACCTTTCAACTGAGTGATATCCACTGTCAGCGGAACGACTACAGAAATGGTTTTCGATAACTGGTCTACCTTTCCTACATAAGTATCATTCAATTTGAAGGTCAGTATCTTCGCCTCATCTCTCTTCACGGTAATCGTGTAGCTCATTTGTACATCGCCATTCTTCACCGTCAAAGATACGGGAAGAGAAAAGTCGATTGTCTCACCGATAGCGATGCTAGCCTTGGCTCCTTCGGAAAGATTCATTTCTGTGACCACCATGCGGGTAATATCGTAATCGTAGGGCACTCCTACTACGATTGCCTTATTCTGATAGTCGACAGTTCCTGCGTATTCATCCAGCCGGATAGAGTTCACCCAAACATCTCCGTCCAGACGAAGGCCGGATTTAAAGTCATCACTACATCCTGTGACTGTAAGGCATGCCACAGTCACCAACAGGATAGTATAAAGTTGTTTTATGATTGATTTCATTGTATTCTTTGTTTTAAGATGGTTAGTTACCAACCGAAATTCTGTGTATAATTTCCATTACTTGCGCTGATCTGTTCGAATGGAACAGGAAGATATTCGTTCTTATTTTCCGTAAAGCCCGCATTCTTGTAGATAGAGCAACGGGATGCTTCCGTCACGTAATAAGCATTGATGACATCTTTGGCTTCTCCCCATCTTACAAGGTCAAAGAAACGTGAGCTTTCCATACCGAACTCTACGCGGCGTTCCCATTTCAGCATTTTCATGGCTTCGTCCTGAGCGTAAGCTTTCAGGTCGTAAGGAGTCACTTTGAAGTTCACTCCGTAGTCTTCTTTATAATTGAAGATCAGCATGGTGCTTCCGGCAGCACGGCTGCGTACCTCATTGATTAATGAGATGGCATCGGTGATACGTCCGTCGTTCAACTGAATCAGTGCTTCGGCACGCATCAGCAATACATCTGCATAACGGATCACAATGTGATTCAGAGAACTGGCCCAATAAGAACCTTTCTTCAGACAGTCACAATCGGGATCTACATTCTCTTTGAGAGAAACATAATATCCATAAAGTCCCTTGCTGCGGCTCCAGTCATCATTCTTCTGGATGATGTAACCTTCGTTGTACTTATAAGGAAAGCCCGGCATACCCACCGTATGGAACAGACGGGGATCGACATTGTCTGTAGCCACTTCGTAATTCTCATTGTCGTAGGTACTGAACAAAGGCTTTCCCTGCGAATCGGTTTTGAAAGCATTCACCAGATTCTGGCTCGGCTTATGGAAGTCGCAGCAGCCCAGTATCTGCGGAGTGGTCAGTCCCATTCCCCAATTCAGGTTACCGTTGTAAGTACCGTCGTTGATAGAATACTGAATGGCCCATACAGACTCTGCACCGTTTTCGTATTGCGGCAGGAAGTTCATGCTATAGTCCGTTTCCAGTCCGTAACCGCCTTTAGCCATGATCAGGGGATCGGTGTATTTCACGACCTGTTTCAGGTCTTCTTCGTTGATTCCGGTAAGGGTATTGTCGGCTCCGTCCTGGCGGTAAGCTTTATACAGGTAAGTCTTTGCAAGGTAAGCAGCAGCGGCTGCCTGTGCAGGGCGTCCTTTTTCTATTTGTACTTCCGGCAGGTTGTCGTAGGCAAACTGGAAGTCGTCTGCTATCTTTTGCCATTGCTCGTCATTGGTATAAGTGGTATTCGACAGTTCATTGTAAGCATCCGGTTCCATGTTTTCATCGTTTACAATAACGATCTTCTTGAACAGCTGTTTCAACATGAAGTGAGCGTGTCCGCGCAGGAATCTCATTTCGGCAATGCGCTGGTTCTTCAACGGATAGGTCTTTTCATCCATTTGGTCGAGTGATTGCAGAGCTGTGTTGGCACGGGTGATGCATTGATACAGTCTTTTCCATATATCATTGATATTCCAGTCGGTGGTATTGATACCTTTGGATATTTCCAGTGCGTTGAACACACCGCCGTCTTCTGTTCCCGAACCGCCTTTATAGCAATCGTCGGAACGTACATCATAATTCCAGAGAGAGAAGGAAGAGTTGATATCATCACCTGTCGCCCAGATGGCGTAGGCAGAAATCACCAGATTATCTACATATTCGGGAGAAGCGATCTGATCGCCGGTCACAATACCCTGAGGAACCTGACGGTCCAAAAAATCGTCACAACTGGTTGTCAGCAAGGTAATTCCGATTGTTGCTATATATATTATCTTTTTCATGATCATTCGTTTTATTGATGAAGTAAGTTAAAATCCGATGTTAAGTCCGAACGTGATATTCACAGGGATCGGATAAGAAAAGTTCGGGTTCTCCGGATCTTCTCCGGTAAAATTCTTGCTCTTGATGGTCAGCAGATTCTGTGCACTGCAATAGAAACGCAAGCGGTCCATTCTCATTTTTTTGGAGATAACAGCGGGAACGGTGTATCCTAACTGGATATTACGCAGTTTCAGGAAAGAACCGTTTTCTACGAAGTAAGTAGAGACACGCTGTTCATTGTTCGTATCACTGCGGGTCAATGCCGGAATATCAGAGTTTGGGTTCGTAGGTGACCAGGCATTAAGCAAACGGGTTCCCTTATTCAGGAAACCGACATTGGAAGCACTCCAAAAATCGCTTTTCTTCTTCACGTCACTGATTATATCCACTCCCTGAACGCCTTGCCAAAACATTGTCAGATCGAAGTTCTTATATTCCAGATAAATATTCAATCCGTAGCTGAAAGAGGGAGTAGGATCATAAATCCAGTTCTGATCTCTTTCGTCAATCACACCGTTATGGTCAATATCACGGTAACGGATACGGCCGACAGCAGCGCCTTCTTGAGTAGCATGGTTGTCTACTTCATCCTGCGACTTAAAAATGCCATCAGCAATGTAACCGACTTGTGCGCCGTAAGTATGTCCGACTACACTCTTCACACCATTACCACCAAACTTGCCGTTGGCAGCTACCGTTTCCGGCAATTCAAGAATTTCATTCCGATAAGTGGATATGTTTCCGTTCAGGTCGTAAGTCAGTCCAAAGGCAGTCTTGTTACGATAACCCAGATTAAATTCAAAACCCTGGTTTTTCATTGCACCCGAATTTATCCAACGGCTGCCGCCTTCTCCCAGCACTCCTACTCCTGCCATTTCAGTCAGGATATCTGTTGTTTTCTTGTAGTAGTATTCCAGTGAACCATACAGTGATTGCTTGAACAGGCTGAAGTCGATACCGACATTGGTCTGTGTCGTTGTTTCCCATTTGATATTGTCATTACCGATCTGGTTGCGTTTGAAACCGGAAGGAAGTACGCCTCCACCGTTAGAACCTGTGATATCGTATGCCGTACCGTAGCTCTGTCCGCCGAAAGAATCGGTTGTACCATAGTTAGGTGCATAGATAGTATAACGGGCAAGGTTGGAGATTTCCTGATTACCGGTCTGTCCCCACGAAGCACGCAATTTCAGATCATCAAGCCAGGTCAGTTCTTTCATGAAGTTCTCCTGTGTGATGCGCCATCCCAAAGATACGGAAGGGAAAGTGGCATAACGGTGGTTTTTACCGAACCGGGAAGAACCGTCCCGACGGAGAGTTAACGAAAGCAGATATCTGTCGGCATAAGAATAGTTCATTTTGCCGAAGAAAGAGACGAGTGAATAACCTTCACCGGCACCGTATGCCTGTGCCGTGCCACTACCTGCATCGGGCCACATATAGTCGGGGGTAAGGATAGAGAAGTCTTCTTTGTATCCGGAGAAATGGCTGTCGTCTTCACGGTTCAACTCCATACCTAGCATTACGTCTCCACGATGTTTGCCTACTTCCAGCTGGTAAGTAGCAATGGCGTTCCACATCCATTTCGTCCAGTGTTCCTGCTTGGCTTCCACTGCGCTCTTGCCATTATTGGTCTGCGTTCCTTCCTGATAAGGATAAGTGAAGTAACGTGCCTGCTTGTTGGCATAGTCCAAACCGAAAGTGGAGCGTAAATTGAATCCCTTGAAAGAAGTCAGATTGACATAGGCATCACCGAACATACGCCAGTAGGTGTATCGGTTATCTTTATTGTATTCAAGTACGGCACGAGGATTACGACGGTCGGGCCATCCGCCTACCGGTCCGCCCCATGAACCATCCGAAGCATATACGGGAATAGCGGAAGGAATATCCAGTGCGGTTTCAATAATTCCACCCGGAGCCTGCACTTCCGACGTGCGGTTCAATGTAAAATGCTGACCGATGGTCAGGATATCATCAATCAACTTATAATCGCTGTTCATACGAGCCGAGAAACGATCGAAGTCCGTGTCTTTGATAACACCCAGATTCTTGTAATATCCCAGAGAAAAGAAAGAAGAACCTTTCTCCGAACCGTTGCTGACGGAAAGATTGTATTGCTGGATAACACCAGTACGAGTGATCTCGTCAAACCAGTCTGTGTCTGCCACAGGCATTGTATTCTTTGAATCCAGATATTTGGAAAGAGTCATTCCGTATAATACCGGATTGCCGTCGGCATTGTATCCCCAATTGTAAGCATATCCCAAAGCATTACCGTTCGGATTTTCACCGTCGTTCACGTAGGCTTGCCACATAGCTCGTCCGTATTGCTCAGTGTTCAATACGTTCATTTTACTCTGATACATGGAGGCGGAAACAGAAGCGTCGAAATTGATTTTGATCTGTCCTTTCTTTCCTTGTTTGGTAGTAACGATGATAACGCCGTTCGCTGCACGCGAACCGTAGATAGAAGCGGATGCGGCATCTTTCAAGACTTGAATGGATTCAATATCATTACCATTCAGTTCGTGCATACCGGCTTTGGTAGGAACACCGTCGATTATATAAAGCGGGTCGTTATTGTTCAGCGTACCGATACCGCGGATACGTACGGTAGCCGATCCGCTCGGATTACCATCGGCGGTGATGTTCATTCCGGGGACACGTCCCTGAAGGGCTTTCACCGGATTGTTTTCACCCTGCTTCTGAATTTCGTCTACCTTTACTACAGAAACAGCACCTGTCAGGTCGGCTTTACGCTGTGTAGTATAACCTGTTACGACAACTTCATCTACCATCTGGGTATCTTCTTCCAGTAGTACATTAACGATAGCAGCCGCTTTTACGGTCACCGGTTTATAACCAATATACGTAATCTTTAAAGTAGAGTTGGCCGGAACTGAAAGAGTGAAATTACCATCGAAGTCTGTAATTGTTCCGTTGGTTGTAGCTGTAGTTTCAACGACAGAAGCACCGATAATCGGTTGCCCATCCGTTTTAGAAGTAACGTTTCCCTTTACCGTAATGTTTTGCCCCCACAGGGCCGACATGAAAGCAAACAGGAAACAAACGCTGCAAAGAAGTTTTTTGTTCTTCATGATACCAGGCATTAGTTTAATGTTATTAATTTAAAAGTACGAATTTTCTCTTTTCGATGATGCAAATTACGGTTGATTTAAGTCAACCGACTGAAAAAAATGTTTCAAATGCTGTAAGATATGTTGCATAGAACGCTATTTTATAGGGTTTTATACCCGGATGAAATAAAATTAATAGTTCATAAGTATATCCCCTCGAAAAAGGTTACCTTTGTGTGTCAATAAAGACATTTGCTAATGAATAAACAGAGACCTTTTATACATAAAATAATGACCAAACAACAAGCTATCAAGCTTTTCGAAGAAAAGAAAATCCGTACCGTATGGGATGATGAACAATGCTCAAAGTGGCATTTTATCGAAAATAGAATCAAAAGAGAAGTCAAAAGAGGAATTGAAAGATGAATCAAATGAGTATTCAACTAAATAACTGAATGATATGAAAACAATCTCCAACGAACAACTTACTATTCAGGTATCTCCATATGGAGCCGAACTTTGCAGTATCCTCGCCAATGGGAAAGAGTATCTGTGGCAAGCCGACCCTGCTTTTTGGAAACGCCACTCTCCTGTACTTTTCCCGATTGTAGGAAGTGTGTGGGAAAACCAGTATCGTAATGAAGGTATCGCTTATACATTGAGTCAACACGGCTTTGCCCGTGATATGGAATTTACTCTTGTTTCAGAGAAAGATGACGAAGTACGATACCGCCTTGTCAGTAATGAAGAGACATTACAGAAATATCCTTTCCCGTTTTGTCTGGAAATAGGTTATCGTATTCAGGGTAAGCAGATCGAGGTTATATGGGAAGTTAAGAATACCGGAGAAAAAGAAATGTATTTTCAAATCGGTGCGCATCCTGCATTTTATTGGCCGGATTTTAATGCGGATACACAGAATCGTGGTTTCTTCGGTTTTGACAAGGAAGAAGGATTGAAGTATATCCTCATCTCAGAGAAAGGATGCGCAGACCCTTCCACTGAATATTCTCTGGAACTTACAGACGGGTTATTGCCATTGGATACACATACATTCGATAAAGATGCTTTGATAATAGAGAATGAGCAAATCCATAAAGTGACTCTTTATACCAAGGAAAAGAAAGCTTATTTAAGCCTGCACTTTCATGCTCCCGTAGTCGGTTTATGGTCTCCGCCTGCAAAGAATGCCCCTTTTGTCTGCATTGAACCGTGGTATGGCCGCTGTGACCGCGCACATTACACAGGCGAATACAAAGACAAAGACTGGATGCAACACCTGCAACCGGAAGAAACTTTCAGAGGAGGGTATACGATTGAGATCGATGAATAAGTAATGACAGCCTATTCTGCGAATAGACTGAAGAAACACAGAACAGCTGCCGGACCTCACGGACGGCAGCTGCCAAACACCTAATCTACAAAACCTAACTTAAAAACTAACTCATAAATCCAATCTATGAAATACTGATTATACAAGTGATAAACAATTGATTATATCCTTGATAAATACCTATTGAAAAATAAATCCATCCTTTTATAAACCTAATCTATACACACTAAATGAATCGACTGCGAATGTACCGCCCTTACTGTAAAAACACATACGATTGTATGGCTCTGTAGGGAAAATCAGATTAGTCATCGCTATCTTCCCACCATCCAGAAATATTTCTACCGAACACTTATCAACAAAGACATCCAGTTTGTATTCATTTTCCTTTTGGATAGGCGCCCATGTAGCCAATGCGAAATCATCTATATAATTGATAGAAGTCGTCTTCCGTCGGTCGTGCGCCTCGATCTCGTGCGGAGAGCTGTTCTTCCCAAAATCTACGATGCCGCTTTTCGTACGGTCCATCACCAGCTTCTTTTCCGGAAGATTAAGGTAAATATCCACTTTCTCTCCCTTGTCATTGAAAAGACTGAATCCCATAATTTCCGCCTTTCCAGCTATGATATTCAGAGAAAGCTCATAAGCTCCTTCATTATCAGTCAATAAAGATTCGATGTGATAATCCTTGTCTACCGTGAAGGACGGAACATCCTTGCTTTCTTTTCGTAAGTTCTTAGTTTCCGCTACCGGTGCGGCGGAAAGATAAATATCATTATCCTGTGTATAGAGTCCCAATTCACGGGGCAGTGCATTGGCACTACGGAACTGCCGGGTCGGAACGATATTGCAATACTGCCAGTTGCTCATCCAAGGCACTGCCACCACACGGTCTCCCGTATTTGAGAAACAGACGGTAGCATAGTGATCTTTCCCCCAGTCCAGCCATTTCGTGACATTCGGCAGATTGTCACAAATAAATTTTGTGCCGTCAAAGTCACCGATAAAATATTGAGTAGCACTTCCTCCGAAGTAACATCCCGGATTTACATTGACAATCAATGCCCATTTCTTATGGTTGATATCGCCGTCTACAGGAAGTTCCACCATATCCGGACATTCAAACTGACAGGGTTGCACACCGTATCCTTCGCCAAAGCTACTCAGGTAGTTCCAGTCTTTCAGATTATGGGAGTCATAGAAACGCATTTCCTTATCGGCAGAGACAATCATCACCCATTTACTCTCCGGTGCATACCAGAAGACTTTCGGGTCACGGAAATCTTTCAGACCGTCGGAAGGACGCAGGACAGGATTCTTTTCGTATTTAGTAAATGTTCGTCCATTGTCTTTGCTATAAGCCAGACACTGAATCTGTCCGTTCTTATCGCTGGCAGAAGTATAGTAAGCGAGGATGGAACCTGCTCCGTAGCCCGCCACATTCTCCTGATCGACAATAGAACTGCCGGAAAAGATATGCCCTAATGTATCACGGGCAATGGCAGGAGCCAGATGTTCCCAATGCATCAGGTCCTTGCTGACCGAATGCCCCCAGTGCATATTTCCCCATTTGGAGCCATAAGGGTTATACTGATAATACAGATGATACTCTCCGTCTTTATATACCAATCCGTTTGCATCATTCATCCAGCCATAAAGGGGAGTATGATGGTAGACAGGACGGAATTTATCCGTATTGGCAGTATCAAACGTATCGGATAATTTGATTTCTTCCCAGCAGAGGGCGTCTTTCGGTTTCTTTTGAATGCGCAGAGTGACTGTCTTTGCATCAGCCGGCAAAGCAAAGGGAACAAAATAATCGACCTTTGTCTGTGCCAGACGGATATCCATATCGGTATCCGTTGCGTTCCCCGTATCAAGACGCACCTGACTTTCGTCGGCTTCTTCTTCGATGGGGAGTAATATATAATGGGTAGGATGAACGATGTGGACAATTGTCAGGCTATCCCCCTTCTGTTCAAGAGTGAACGTGCTTTTGGTCGACTGGCAATAGGTCAGTCCAAAGGAAACAGTCAGTGCGAGTACGGCACCTTTACACAGTTTTATCCAAGGAGTTGTTTTCATGGTAACAGGATATTCAGAGTTATACTAGTGTTAATCAAAAATTGACGGAGGCAAAGATAGGGGGTATCTTCACCTTCGTCTATAAACTTTGTTTCAAAGAGTAACATTTTTGATACATCATTGAAAAAAGGGAGCTACAGGCGTACAGAGTGTGTTTTAAACTACATGACCAACTGTGTGACCAGCCGCCAAGACAGGATTTGAACCTGTACCTCAAGTCTGTAAAGACAAGCGTTCAACCGAATCGTTAACAGCGAAGTATCTCTATACTACGGCATCCCTTTCTGTTTTTTAAAAGCAGAAGTAACAGGCGAAAAGAGAAACGGGGCACGTCAATGCCGGAGTCGAACCGGATAGTCTTGCTGATTTTACAACTTCACTATTCCTCCCCTAAAATGAGACGAAGTAACTCTTCTCTACGACATTCTGCTTATGTCAAAGTAAAAAACAAGGTAACAAACGAAAAGAGACTATAACCTGCTCTATCCAACTGAGCTATGCTTTTCCTTAAAGAATAAGGAGAGCAGCGGGAGTCGAACCCGCGACCTATGGTCGTCCCAAACGAAGTAACTCTTCTCTACGACACTTGTTTCTGTTTTTTTCCGTAAACCGGAATCCTGAGAACTCCGGTTATATCACTATCTTTTTTATCTCCTGCAACGCATCATTTCCCTTGTCGATTGCAGACAAAATATCAAATATCTTATCCGACCATCCCGCTATTAAAAATACATCGTCACGAGTGATATCCAGCGGAGTGTTGCCATATCCGCTTAAGTCAAACAGATACAACTTGGCTGCCGGACAAATTTTCTTGTACTTCCTCCACAAATCCGTTATCTGCAAATCACTATGGCTATTCCACAACTGACAGTCGGTGAACATCATTATCTTATCCATCTGCGCCTTCCGGTCTATCAGGTCTTTGATAACCAAATACCCGTTTGTAGAGTATCCCACTTCACCTTCCCTTTTATAGAAAGCATCGACATTGGACAAGATACCCGTATCGGGCAGATTGATAATCTTCCATCTATCGCCAAAGATACCCGTCATCACCTGCTTGCAACGTGACTTCAATAACATTCCCAGCAGCAAACCGATGTCATAGTACAATACTTTACTCTTTGCCGAAACCGGACACTGCATGGAACCGGATACGTCACAGGCTATCAGCACACGGATAGATTCATCAAATCCGGTAATATTGCGAGCAGATACCTGCACGGCACGTTCCAAAGCCGTCATCAACATCGTAGCATAGAGCGAAGGAGTCTTCGACAACTCACGGTAAGCAGCCAAAAAGCGGAAAGGCAACTGCCTGGAGTTCTCAACCGCCTTTTCGGAAGACAGCCTCTTCCCTACTGTCAGAATATGATCTGCGGAAACTTCCGCTTCCAATATATTCCTCAGATTGCGCAGCAAAGCCATGTATCCTAGTTTACCACTGTCTATCAATTCTTCCCATTTGGCACGGAAAGCTTTTCGCCGTTCTTCTTCCGTAGCAAAGGTACGCTGACCTAAAGCAGACAATTCTGTCTCCCAAGTATAGGGAACCGGAAGATTATCGTTAACTATTCCATTGAAAATTTCCTGTTGCCGTTCATCTTTCGCTTTCGGGTGCACAAGAAACAAGGCATCTTTCAGACAAACTTCTGCCGAACGGTTATACTTGGCAAACTGGTACGCATCGAATGTATTGAATGCATCCTGTAGCCCTGCCTGCAACTGTTTGGAAAGACGGTTCAGTTTCTTTGTCCCCGTCCGCCGGTTTGCCTGCTGATAACAGGCCAGCAGTTCGGTGATTTCATCGGCACGCCGAACGGTACGGGCAGTTACCCGCTTCACCAGATTGTCGCCCTGGTGGATACGCGCCAGTTCTACCGCCATCACCAAAGGGATGGAACGCAGGTTCATCGTTTCCCTTGCGTACGCCGCCAGTTGCGCCACAAACAAAGGGTTACATTTTCCGATGAGCGTACGGACCCTTTCTATTCTCTCTTCCTCCTGCTCATAGAAACTGTTGTTCAATGAAGTAGTTACCACGGATGTGTACAATTCCCATTCGGGTGTCAGCCGGTAAGCCGGTGCCGATTCTTTGTTCAGCACTTTATTCATTCCTTTATTTATCCAGTTAAACTTCATCATTTATACTCTTTATTTGTTTTCTTTTGCAAAGATACGGGGGTGGGTACGCAGCCTTTTTGCGTACCTCAAATTATTTTTCTACTTTTGGAGAAAATCTTTATACTTCCGCCTATGCCGGTCAATAGAAATGCCTTGATTCGTTATAAAACGATTGATAACTGTCTGCGTAATCCTTATCGTCGCTGGACACTGGAAGACTTGGTAGATGCCTGCTCGGATGCCCTTTACGAATATGAAGGAATCGACAAGGGAATCAGCAAACGTGCCGTACAAATGGATATACAGATGATGCGCAGCGAGAAGCTGGGTTATAACGCACCGATTGTGGTATACGAAAACAAGTATTACAAGTACGAAGACCCGGAATACAGCATCACACAAACCCCGCTGAACGAACAGGACCTGAAAACGATGTCGGAAGCCGTGGAAGTTCTGCGGCAGTTCAAGGGTTTCTCCTACTTCACGGAGATGAGTGAGATTGTGAACCGGCTGGAAGATCACGTAGCCTCCGCCCGAATGAAGACGACTCCGGTCATCGACTTCGAAAAGAACGAATCTCTGAAAGGGCTGGATTATCTGGATACCATTTACCATGCCATCGTCAACGAACATCCCCTGCAACTTAAATACCGTTCGTTCAAGGCCCGTTCGGCAAACAGCTTCATCTTCTATCCTTATCTATTAAAGGAATATCGCAACCGTTGGTTCGTATTTGGAGTCAGAAAAAGCGGACGGATATTGCAGAATCTGGCTCTGGACAGAATCCATTCGTTAGAGGTGTTATCGCGGGAACCCTTTATAAAGAATACATTCTTCGACCCGAACACATTCTTTGACGACTTGGTAGGGGTGACCAAAAACTCCGGAAGCAAAGCCGAGAAGGTCGGTTTTAAAGTAGCCGCCAACGAAGCCCCCTACATCCTGACCAAACCGATACACCACAGCCAACGAACCATAGAAACATTGGAAGACGGAAGTGTGATTCTTGAAATAGAAGTAGTCATCAACCATGAACTGGAACGGGTATTCTTCGGATATGCCAACGGAATACAAGTTCTTTACCCGCAGACACTGGTGGAGCTAATAGAAAAGAAATTAAGGAGGGCGGTAGAACAATACGAAAAGCCCAAGTGAGTTACATTCGGATAAAAAGCAAGTAACCGGACCATTTTCATCCTTTCCGGAGAGAAAAAGACATTTTATGATACAATTAATTCCATTTTAATGAAGAATTAATTTGCTTTATCCTCTCTTTTTAATGGTTCGACCTTTACTTTGCCCTTGATAATACCGAAAAACTCATTAAATTATGAATATGAAGAGAAGTTTAATTTTACTATGCGGTCTGCTGACCGGCTTTACCTTGCAATCTACAAAGGTAAACGCGCAGACACAAACAGTGGCTAATGACCAGAAACTGGTCTATCCCTACACCTTTGCCCCCAGCGAAGGTCTGGTGAACCAAACAGAAAAGGAACATCGACAAGAGATTTGCATCAACGGTTATTGGGATTTCCAGCCTGTCCGCTTGCCGAAAGAATACGTTCAGGGAAAAGGTATCGCTCCCGAACTACCCCTGCCGGAAAACGACAGCGAATGGAGCAAAACACGTATCAAAATCCCTTCACCGTGGAATATCAATGCTTTTGCTTACCGCGACCTGGAAGGTCCCGACCACCGCAACTACCCTTCATACCCCAAAGAATGGGAACAAGTGAAAATGGCATGGATGAAGAAGAATGTCACCATCCCTGCCGACTGGTCGGGGCAACAAATCAAACTTCACTTTGAGGCCGTAGCCGGATATTCTGAAGTCTACGTAAATAAAGAAAAGGTAGGCGAGAACTTCGATTTGTTCTTACCGTTCAGCTTTGACATCACCGATAAAGTGACTGCCGGCGAAAACATAGAGATACTGGTAGGCGTACGAAGCCAGTCGTTATTCGAAAACAATGCGACCATCGGACGCCGCATTGTTCCGGGCGGATCGATGTGGGGGTATCAGATCAACGGTATCTGGCAGGATGTATATCTGTTGGCTTTGCCGAAAATCCATCTGGAAGACGTATACGTAAAACCGCTGGTATCAAAGAATACACTGGAAATAGAAGTAACTCTTCAGAACCGGACAGAGAAGAAGACTGATGTACAACTACAAGGTAATATCTGCGAATGGGTGAACTGCGCAGGAACAGACGTCAACTCCGCTCCCGTTCCGAACTGGACGCTTGGTAATGAAGCATTGAAAGTCGCTCCTACGAAACTGTCCCTGCCAGCCAAGGCTTCACAGAAAGTGACCTTGCAAGTACCTGTCGACAAGGACATATTAAAATACTGGACTCCGGAGCATCCCAACCTGTATGCCCTGTTACTTTCCGTCAATAACCAGAAACAGACTGTCGATACCAAATACGAACGTTTCGGCTGGCGTGAATGGACATTGCAAGGTACTACACAATACCTGAACGGCGAACCTTACGCATTGCATGGTGACTCCTGGCATTTTATGGGTATCCCGCAGATGACCCGCCGTTATGCGTGGGCCTGGTTCACCGCCATTAAAGGGATGAATGCCAACGCAGTCCGTCCGCACGCGCAAGTCTATCCCCGCTTCTACCTTGATATGGCTGATGAAATGGGGATCTGCGTACTGAATGAAACAGCCAACTGGGCCAGCGACGGTGGTCCGAAACTGGACTCCGACCTCTTCTGGGAAGCATCCAAAGAACATCTGAAACGTTTTGTCCTGCGCGACAGAAATCACGCGTCCGTTTTCGGCTGGAGTATCAGCAACGAAAACAAACCCGTTATCCTGCACGTTTACAATCGCCCCGAACTGATGCCGGTACAAAAGAAGGCATGGGAAGAATGGCGTGACATTGTACATCAGTACGACCCTACCCGCCCGTGGATTTCAGCAGACGGGGAAGATGACGGTGACGGTATATTGCCCGTGACCGTAGGCCACTACGGAGACATCAACTCCATGAAACGCTGGATCGAAATCGGAAAACCTTGGGGAATCGGTGAACACAGTATGGCTTATTACGGCACCCCGGAACAGGTTGCCAAATATAATGGAGAACGCGCTTACGAATCACAGGAAGGCCGTATGGAAGGGCTGGCTAACGAATGTTACAACCTCATCGTCAACCAAAGACAGATGGGAGCCTCTTACAGCACAGTCTTCAATATGGCATGGTATGCCTTGAAACCGCTTCCACTCGGCAAGAAAGACAAAAGCAAAGCTCCCACCGTTGAAGCTGACGGAGTCTTCTTCGGTGATTACAAAGAGGGAGTTCCGGGCGTGCAGCCCGAACGGGTAGGCCCTTATTGTACGACGTTCAACCCCGGTTACGACCCGACCTTGCCGCTCTATCAGGAATGGCCGATGTACAGTGCTCTACGCGCAGCCAATGCTCCGGGGCAACCGGCCTGGTCTCCTTATGCTGTAATCGACAAACAACAGTACGATCATCGCAAAACAACAACTCCTTCCAAAAAGTATAAGGAAGTCATCTTTATCGGTAGTCAGAACAGTAAATTAAAGCAGCTGATGGATGCGCAAGGAGTCATATTCGCCAAGAAGGCAAACACTCCTTCCCTGTTGCTCTATATTGTAGACGGTAGCCAAAAGTTGGATGCTTCTACCAAAGATGAGATGCAAAAGCAAATCGCCAAAGGTGCGGATGTATGGATATGGGGACTCACACCGGAAACGGTAGCCGCATACAATGAAATTCTTCCGCTTCCGGTGTCCTTGGATAATCTGCAGCGTTCTTCTTTCCTGCCCGTACAAAAGTCATGGATGCACGGACTCAATAATTCCGACTTCTACTTCTGCGAACTTCAGAAGACCAACGCTTCCAGCTACTCGCTGAAAGGAGCTTTCGTAGAAGAAGGCGAGGTCTTGCTGAACGCCTGTAAGACCGACTGGAGAAAGTGGAACAAACGCCCGGAAGAGATCAAGACTGCCGGAACGATCCGCAGTGAATACGAATGTACAGCCGCCACTCCTGTATTTGTAAAATGCCAGCAGAACGCTTCCACTTTCTATCTGAACACATTAACCGAATTTGCCAACTCGGAGAAGGGGTTCAACACTTTGAGCGCTATCCTGAAGAATGCCGGAATAGCCTTCCAAAAGCCGGAAGTCAATATCGACGAGGTCTTCTTCCTGCGCGACGAACAGATCAACTTCCCCGTAGCCACCAAAGAGAAACTGGTGAAGGACAGCGACGGTGAATGGACACTGGAACTTTATGTATTCAGTCCACGCCCTCTGGACGACCTGTTGATAGAGCCGAACATGCCGAAACTATCCCTCTTTGTGAAAGCAAAGAAACGTGCGCTGCTCATCAACGACAAACCTTATACGGCTGTATCCCACGACGGACGCAACGAAATCATCTACAAAGAATTGCCCTTGCTGCAAGGATGGAATAAACTGGTGATCAAACTAGGAGCCGGAGACCGGAACGACTTCACCGGCTATTTCAAATGCGATAACAAGAAAGATTTCCTTCCGTTGTTGAAAGCAGCTTTCGTGAATCCGGAAACCAAATAATAGTAAATAAATATATGATGAAACTTACACACATTTTAGCCTCGGCGGCTATCATTTCAACGCTGAGCGCATGTAACGGTAGCCTGCAAACAGCGGATCGGACACCGGTCGATTACGTCAACCCGTATATCGGCAACATCAGCCATCTGCTGGTTCCCACGTTCCCCACCATCCAGTTACCCAACAGTATGCTTCGTGTTTACCCGGAACGCGCCGACTACACCTCCGAACTGCTGAAGGGGCTTCCATTGATTGTCACCAATCACCGGGAACGTTCCGCATTCAATTTCAGTCCCTATCAGGGAGAAAAGCTGCGTCCGGTCATAACGTACAACTATGACAACGAGCACATTACTCCTTATTCTTTCGATGTGGAACTGGATGACAACCGTATGAAAGCGGAATATGCGCTTTCCCACCAGTCGGCTATCTACCGGATAACGTACGAGGCAGACAAACCGGCTTACCTCATCGTAAACTCCCGCAATGGCTCTATCCACGCCAACGAGAACTTCATCAGCGGCCGCCAGCAACTAAATGACAACACCAATGTCTATGTATATATAGAAGCACAGGAGAAGCCGATAAGCGCCGGCATCCTCGAAAACGGCACTATTGAAACAAGTAAGGATAATGCCGAAGGCGCAAACGCCTGCGCGGCATGGCGCTTTGCCGATGGAACCACAACGGTCAACCTCCGCT
This sequence comes from Bacteroides sp. MSK.20.82, assembly GCF_019052485.1. Lineage (NCBI taxonomy): Bacteria > Pseudomonadati > Bacteroidota > Bacteroidia > Bacteroidales > Bacteroidaceae > Bacteroides > Bacteroides sp. MSK.20.82. The sequence goes on along the minus strand of NZ_JAHQUN010000028.1, from coordinate 44,003 downwards.
ACGGTATTTCTTTTATCAGCGAGGAACAGGCCGAAAAGAACCTGCACCGCGAATTAAAAGACTATAACATCAAAGCACTGGCAGAAGCAGGACGCCAAATCTGGAACGAAACGTTGGGACGTATCCAAGTAGAAGGAGGAACGGAAGATGACAAAACCGTATTCTACTCTTCTTTCTACCGTACCTTCGAACGCCCTATCTGCATGAGCGAAGGCGGCCGTTACTTCAGCGCCTTCGACGGAAAAGTACACGAAGACAACGGTACTCCTTTCTACACCGACGACTGGATTTGGGACACTTACCGTGCCGCACATCCTCTCCGCACACTGATCGACCAACAAAAGGAAGAAGACATCATCGCATCCTACCTGCGCATGGCGGAACAAATGGGCAATATGTGGATGCCTACTTTCCCCGAAGTAACAGGTGACACACGCCGTATGAACTCCAATCATGCCGTTGCCACGGTAGCCGACGCACTGGCAAAAGGGTTGAAAGTAGACACGGCAAAAGCCTACGAAGCTTGCCGGAAAGGGATTGAAGAAAAGACGCTCGCCCCGTGGTCGGGAGCACCGGCCGGCTGGCTGGACAATTTCTACCGTGAAAACGGTTATATCCCCGCCCTCCGTGTGGATGAACCGGAAAACGACCCGAACGTACATCCTTTCGAGAAGCGCCAGCCTGTCGCTGTCACTCTGGGAACCAGCTACGACCAGTGGTGTCTCTCCCGTATCGCCCAAGCTCTGAACAAGAAGGAAGAGGCCGAATACTATCTGAAATGTTCGTATAACTACCGGAATCTCTACAATAAAGAAACCGCTTTCTTCCATCCGAAAGATAAGGAAGGACAATGGATTGAGCCATTCGACTACCGTTTCCCCGGAGGCATGGGAGCCCGTGAGTATTATGGAGAAAACAACGGCTGGGTTTACCGCTGGGACGTGCCACACAATGTAGCCGACCTCATCAGCCTTATGGGAGGAAACGAGCAGTTCATCGCCAACCTTGACCGCACTTTCACCGAACCGCTGGGACGGAGCAAATATGCATTCTACGCAAAACTGCCCGACCATACGGGTAATGTAGGCCAATTCTCGATGGCGAACGAACCGTCTCTGCACGTTCCTTATCTTTATAACTACGCCGGACAGCCGTGGAAAACACAGAAGCGCATCCGTCAAATGCTGAAAACATGGTTCCGCAATGACCTGATGGGTATTCCGGGAGATGAGGACGGCGGAGGTATGACTTCATTTGTGGTCTTCTCCTCCCTGGGCTTCTACCCTGTCACTCCGGGATTGCCGGCCTACACTATCGGAAGCCCGCTTTTCACAGATGCCAAGATTACACTCAGCAACGGAGCTGTCTTCGAAATCGAAGCTAAGAATGCTTCCGATGACAACAAATACATCCAGTCCGCCACGCTGAATGGCAAAGAATGGAACAAATCATGGTTCAGCCATGATGACCTGATGAGCGGTGGCAAGCTAGTATTGGTAATGGGCAACAAACCCAACAAGACATGGGCCAGCGGAGCAGAGGATGTTCCTCCATCATTAGAAATCAAGTAGCTATATTCTAGCGATTAAGCGCAAGAGGGTTGTCGAAGAATCATCGAAATAACATCTGATTCTTCGACAATACCTCTTGTCATATTCTCCGGACGACAGCTATCATATACGAGTATTCCAACACTTTGGTTATATAAAATAAGTCCCCGATTCTTATGAATATCATATTGTTTTTCGTACTTTTGCCACATAGGAACAGATTCAAGTAGAAGTACTATGAAATATCAACTGCAATTATTGATTTTTATCCTGCTTTGCCTGGCGGGCAGACTGGATGCGTCTCCTTTATATGATTACGGACTTTATCTTAAGTCTCATGCCGTACCGGCACCGGAAAGGTCTACCTTATATTTGGATGACAACCAACCTTTCTCCGTAAAAAACGACTTAACCATTTCTTTTCAGATATATATACGTGCCAATGAAGCCGACTATGGCTCCATTCTTCATCTGAAGACAGACAAAGGCCAGATAATACGCTTTTCGTTTGTTGCAGGCGAGCAAAACCATGCTCCCGCTTTAATGCTCAATGATGAGATTATCATCATTGACAAACCCATAGAACTGGAAAAATGGATCAATGTCTCGCTGAATCTACGCCAAAAAGACAATGTGATCGAAATAGAATACGACAAAAAAAAGATGTCGTCCACCTTCCCCCTGCAAGAAACAAACAGTGTAACGATTACATTCGGACAGATGTTAGGCTATCAGGCGGAAGTAGCCCCTGTCAACTTAAGGGATATCAACATCATACAGGACGGCAAACTGACAAGAGAATGGAAATTATGGAAACATAACGACAATCTCTGTTATGACGAAAAAGAGGGAGCCGTTGCACGTGCTGTCCAGCCTCTCTGGCTGATAGACAACCATATCGAATGGAAAACAATCAATAAGATCACGACTTCCAGCAGAGTAGGCATAGCATTCGACGCCCGTTGCGCCTTATTCTATGTAGTCAGTCCCGAATCGGTGAAAGTGCTGGACGAAGACGGAAGACTCAAACAAGAGACTGCCGTACGCGGAGGATATCCTGCCGTAGAATATCCCAACCACCTACTGTATGATACGCTGAGCAATGCACTGGTATCTTACTCGCTGACAGAAAACATCATCTCCCGCTTTTCGTTCGCCGACGGCATGTGGAGCAACGAAGTGCGGAATACCAAAGAGCCCAACAACTATAACCATGCCAAAGCATTTAATCCCGCCGACTCCTCATTCTACTTTTTCGGCGGATATGGCTTCTATAAATACCGTAATGACCTGTTCCGCATGAAGTCCGGCAGCGAAATTATGGAGCAAATTAAATATGATCATCCGCTTTATCCCCGCTATTCGGCTGCTATGGCAGTAGTGGGCGACGAACTATATATCTTTGGAGGCAAAGGAAACAAATATGGTAAACAGGAATTGAGTACCCACTACTACCTCGGCCTGTATGCCATCAATTTAAAAAGTAAACAGTCCCGCACCATCTGGGAGAAAAAAGACGATAACAAGGAAACTATCATGGCTTCCTCCATGTACTTCGAGCCGGCAGACAGTTCTTTCTATGCCGTATCTACGGACAACGGGGGAACACTGTGGAAAATTTCCATGAAAAGCCCTGTTTATACAGAAGTTTCAAAACCGATCAATAACCGACTGGATTATCAGGACTGCGATTTTAACCTTTACTATTCACCGACTCACAGGAAACTGTTCCTTGTATTGGACAAGATACTGAACAATCGTACGCACGATATTAAGATCTATTCCATCAATATGCCTTTAGTCAACGAGATAGATATCCGGCAGTCAGTGGATGAAATGGGCTCCGGCAAATGGTGGAATCTGCTGTATGTCATCGGTGTCCTGGCAATACTAGGTTGCGGTGCCTGGTTGTTCTATCGTTCAAGAAGCAAACGTCAGCCAATCCAATCGTCCGCAATCTCAAAAGAAACACCTCAATCGGTTACGGCTCCAAAAGCTATCTCTGAGAATCAAGAGAAAGTTACTCCGACAATGCCGGAACAAGAAAACGAGCCCGCACCGAAAGAGATAGTCCACTACTACGATCGTAGCCGTTCTTCCATCTCATTGCTGGGGTGCTTCAACGTACGCGATAAAGAGGGAAATGATATCACCGCCAATTTCACTCCCCGTCTGAAGCACTTGCTTATTTTGCTGATATTATATACGGAAAAGAATCCGAACGGTATCCTGACCTCCAAAACAACGGGAATCCTATGGCCGGATAAGGAAGAGACGGCTGCCCGCAACAACCGTAACGTAAATTTACGCAAACTGCGGGTATTACTGGAGAGTATCGGTGATGTAGAAGTCGTGACGGAAAACAACTTCATGCACATAAAATGGGGCGAGAACGTATTCTGCGACTATCGCGAAGTACTTGCACGCATCCAGCAATTCAAGGAGAAAGAAAACAGCGAGTTACTCAACCGGATCCTGGAACTTCTGCTGTATGGACCATTATTGCCCAACACTATTCTCGATTGGTTGGATGACTTCAAAGAAACATACTCCAGCCACTCCATCGACTTGTTGAAGGATCTGTTTGAAATCGAAAAGCAACGCAACCATCCAGACATGATTCTCCGCCTGGCAGACATCATGTTCCTGCATGACCCGCTGAATGAAGAAGCATTGGCCGCCAAATGCGCTGTATTCTCCGCACAGGGAAAGAAAGGGATTGCACGAAATCTGTATGACCGTTTCTGCAAGGAGTATCGGGACTCGATGGGAGAAGATTATAAAACACCATTCGCCGATTTATAACTGTATAGCTTTACTTCTTTCTTCACAGAAAGGAACAAAACAGCAGTAACTTCATTCTCCTCCTTCGGGAAGGAGGAGTACCCGTAGGGGGAGGTGGTAGGTGAATACACATGGCTGATTATTAAGTTGATGCGCTCACCTACCACCCCGGCTTTCAGCCACCCCTCCTTCCCGAAGGGAGGGGAATTGAGATACTATCGATTTATTCAAATCTGAATCGGGAATGAGCTAAACTAAACCGTATGGATAGGTAATCAGATGTACGAAAGAAGCATGGAGGACTTGACAAACCGCTTTTTATGTTGTATATTTGTAAGTAGAAACCGGAAGAAAATTCGATAACATTGATAATATAGACGAAAAATGAGCGATAATAAGTATAATATAATAACAGATTACAGGCATTTCCACTTCGGATAATGTTTTTCGGATAGTCTGATACAAGCTAAGGGCTGCGATTCTTTATGGGAATTGCAGCCCTTTTTGTTGCTTTAAATTAATATTTATCACTAAAATAACGATGTCCAAGTTTATAATAAACTTGGGGGACGTTTATAATAAACGATGAAGGAATTTATTAATAAACGATTGGAAGTTACTGCATAATCGGTCAATATCTTTCGTATAGATATGGATGCTGACCTTGAAAAGTTCTTTATCCTTTAAATAAGTAAATGAATTATTGCGACAATGATTCTTTTCTTTTTTTATGTCATAGGACTAAAAACCTCACTGTACCATTACGAATGAATCGACAAGGAAACAATGCATGACTTTACTACTGACTCAAAAGAAAAGCGGACTATCAATGGCGGGAATCTTCCCGCCGACTGATAGTCCGCTCTTTTTATAGTATATACCTACTTGACTCTATATCAATTGGATTCTCCCATGATAGTAGTGGCAGATGATCCCCAAGTAAAGTTGCTCTTCAATGCCGAATTGGACTTCAAGTACGGTTGCTGAACCTTCGGTCCCTTCGTCCATTCTTCCGATTCGGATGTCAATGTATTCAACAGGTCTTGGAAGTGCATGGAAACTACGTGTTTCGGGTCCGGATTCTTGTAATATTCCAGATATTCCATCGGTACATATACCGTGCTCGGCCATGTCTTAAAGACAGTACACCAGGTTGTCGGTTGGGTAGCACCTTCGTCGGCATCACTACGGGCAACTTCCTTACACTGGAACGGTAATGACTTCAAGTGCAAAGTCTTGAGTGCCGTCACATTATCAAAGATGTATCCGTAAACATAAGTCATGGTACTCGGGAACCAAGCTTCATTTACTACTGAGTTACCGAACGCGTGACGACCGATATAAGTCGGACCTTCGTTCACCACTACCGTTCTCAGCTTGGTACAGTTACGACAAGCTTCTCTCGGTACGTATTGCAATCCTGTCGGGAATGAAATATTCTCCAGAAGGTTACATCCGTTGAATACACCATTCTTCAGCGTTTCATTCTCCACTTCCGTCATATCCAGAGTTTTCAGGTTGTAGCCCTTACCCGCTGTCATCATGTTCTTCAGTAAGTTCAAATCGGTATCGTTGAGTCTGCCCTTCAATTCCAGGCTAGTGATGGATTCCCAATCTTTATAGATTTCGTCATCAATAAGACTCTGCAATACATTTGTCAAACCTCCCGGAGCCGGAATTTCAATCTGAGTGGCCGCAGCCTGACGGATAACCATATAGTCTTTCTTGTTTTCATAACCCTTGCGATAGATGTAAACGGTAGCCTGACGTTCTCTCAGTACCTTATTCACATCGTACGTGAAGATGACACGTTCGGGCATCGAGTTGTTTGCCATGTGCAGCCAACCATTCTCTGCCGTATAGCCACTTTCTTCCGGATATACGATATCCACCAAAATCTCGTTCTTCGGATCGGTCAACGTAGACTGTACGCTATACTTCACGGTAGCGGCACTGCCCAGCTTATCCAAACTTGTTCTGAAATCGTTCTTGTTGGTAATAACCAATTCCACATCGCTTGCCTGAGCTTGAGTCACGATAAACTCTTCTCTCACCTTCTTGTCGGCAGCGGCACAAAGCGCGATCGTTGCCGTACGTTCGCCACCGGTATTTTCTTTCACGGAAACGAGGAAGGTAGAGTCGCCCTTGGCATCTATAGCAGGCTTGAACGAAATCCAATCCTGATCGTTCTTATCAATATCAATCGTCAAATCCCTTGGTCCGTTGGTATTGGTTGCTTTATATTTCAACAGAATCGAATCTTCTTTCGATGCCAGGTTAGTGAACATTTCCTTGTTATCGACCGTAATGACAGGTTTGGGCAGACCGGTCTGGAAGATATTCATCGTAGCCTTTACATTATCATTATCTTTCGAAGAGATTTCAATGGTACCTCTACGAATATCAAACTTCTGATTCGGCAACACCTTAAAGTACAGTGTATGGTTTTCCATCGCACGTGTCTCCGGTTCGCCTGCGGGGCGTTCGTCCGTCGGCATGATCCAGCCCGTGTCACCGGAATAGAGGAAACTGGTTTTATACTCTCCTGTGTTAATTCCAAACTCTACGGAAATGATATGCTCACCGGCATCCAGGTTTTCGTAGGCCTTCGGGTCGGTGATTACCACCGCATCCTTCTGTGCCTGATAGATAACGAAATCATACTTAAAGCCACCGGACACGAGAGAAAAATTAGCACGGCGTGCATCCGGTTCCACATTTTCGGCTGCAGCTACCCATACTTTGTTGCCTTCGCCGGCCATTCCTTCGCGTTCAAACAGCACTACCCAGCTATTATCCACACCTTCCGAATCATCCAATACGATATGCCAATCCTGATTGGCGTTGAATGTCAGTACTTGAGCGGAATTTCCCGCAGAAGAGAAACTGAAGGTGGACGCTTCGTTCACGATCTCCAATTTAGGCTCTAGCGGCGTCACCACTTCCGGACCAGTTTCATCGTCACCACATGCAGTCAGTAACGATGCCACCAAACATCCGGTCAAGCCGATATATTTCCAATTGATAAAATTTATCGCTTTCATGCTTATTTCACTTTAAATTCTTCTTTTACAATATTAAGGTATTTCATACCGTATCCATTCCCGTAATTCGGGTCAGTCGGTTCGATAGCCTGATCCACATTCCAACGGTTAAAAGAATCGATGATGACCATCGGACGCTTTCCCAAGTTCATCTTGGCAACATTACACATCTTACGGAACATATCTTCATCCTTAAATACCACCGGGAAGTTATAGAACTGAGTTCCATCACCATCTATCCACTGATTGAACGAAGGTGAAACGCTAGGTACGAAGTCTACTCCGTAATTAGCCCACTCATATTCGCGGTTGTACTTAAAGTTCTGGTCGATGCACTGCGGATAGCAGGTAGGGCGGAACCAGTCGGTCTGATTGTACATATTATCCATGTACACAGCATCCACTTTTCCGCTCAGGAAGAAGTTATGCCAGCGTGCAGGAGGTGTCCAACGTTCCTGACGTGCTAAAATATAGATCTCCAGTCCATTGCCATTGCCGTCCTTTACATTTTCACGCACTCTTTCACGGATCGTATTATAGAGTTTCTCTGAATCGCGTGCATACAACTTGTCAGCATTCCAGACAACAATCATCGGTTTGCCGTCTACAGTATAGTAAAGATCGTTGTTCGTACAGAAACGGCTTGTCAGGTTGACAAAAAAGCTGTAAAGTTGCTCACAACGTGCAGAGACACCATTTTCATCGGCATCGTCTTCTATCATGGCGGTGTTGTTAAGTCCGTTTGCGAAGTTATTCATATCCATAGAAACCGCATAACGCAAGCCACCCCATTCGATACCTTCCGAGTTGGGATTCAGTCCCGCCATATAGTTCACGAAATTCACGTTACCTTCGTTCAGCAAATCTCCCTTACTGGTATCCAGACCGATGTTCGGCAAGATAAGGAAATTGATACCGGCATTATTTGCCCAGGTAAGGTGCTGCTGAATCAAATCGGCTGTTTCGGCTTTATTGATATCCATCGAATAACGTCCCAGCACCGGACGCACATTCGGACAAAGCTGTGGATACTGTCCGCTCTGATTATATTCACCAATCAACCGCGCATACTTCTTTTCATCCACACCCGTACTACCCAAGTTCCAATAAATGGCTCCTACCGGAATATCGCTGCTCGGTCTGATTTGCGGAATCTCATAGTTCAAGAAATGATCATCGATGGAAGGACCGTCATCTGTCGGTGAACAGGCCGATCCGGCCACCAGTCCCAACGTCAGGCATATTGCAAGACCTGTCTTATTAAAAATCTTATACTTTTTCATTTTTCAGTCATTACTTAATTACTACTTTTCTACCTTATAAACTAAAAGTGTAGCTTCTATCAAGAAGTTGTAAGCCTTGTCCAAAGCCTCTTCAGCCTCCTTGATACCGGTCAGCTCACGGGCATTCTTCAAGAACTCTTCATAAGTCTGTCCATACTTCTTGGCTTGGAAATCCATGTTGAACTGTACATAATCGCTGTTTTCCCATCCGGCTATCATCTCTTCCTGGTTAGGTACAGGTTTTGCGAACTGAAGCATCGTGAAGATATTGTCTCCCCAACGGGCGGCATTAGGTTTCGGACTATTCTTCTGTAACAAATCAATAGCTCTGTAATAAGCCTCTGCATTTGTCTGACGTTCCGCATCCGGGAAGTAAAGGCGTTCGGGCCAGCCGTAGTACATATTTCCGCCTTCTTCATAAGCCTGAGATCCGTTCAGGAACAGAGGCGGAAGGTTCAATGCACGTGTGCGGCGTTCCATACGCCAGGCAGACATTCCATCCAGGAAGTCGGCAAACCAGCGTTGTTTGTAGATTTGTTCCAATTGTCCGTCCTTACCGTCTGCTCCGTTGATGTCGGCAGTCATCAGTTTACGGGTATCATAGAATCCTTTATGACTGGTTCCCCAGGCGATTCCTTCCTGAGCCATATAGGCAGCAGCAGAAGCAGACAAGCCGTTCTCTTCGAACGAAGCACGGATGCCTTCTTCATAATAGGTCTGTGCATCCTTGGATCCCAAGTCGAACTTCACTTTCGCTTCAGCGCAGAGGAAACAAGCATCTGCCCAGCGCAGCAAAGGCATCGTAGCGTCCATTGCATAATATCTCGGGTTGATGTAGCATCTGTTGTCTTCGTTCATTGACAACGGATCAGGGATTTCTCTTGTACCATTCGGGTCGGTCGGGTCGATCGGTCTTCTCCAGCCGAACGGTGTACGGGCGCCCGGATTGTCCGGTGTAGGAACGTATGGAATAGAGTAACGTACACGCAATGAATCACGCACTTCATATCCATCTATCATCCATTGCAGGTGTTCCTGCTGATCGCTGGCGGAACAACCGCTCACATCACAGTCGTGTGAACGAGTCAGCACATCCGTCATACGATAAGGCTGGCGTTCCGGCCAATAAACGTTGGAGCCGTCAAAGTAAGTCTCCATACGCGGATCGTTGTATGAGAACAGGTAAATGGCGAAATATTCGTTCATGGAAGGGATCAGCCCCCAGTTTGCTTTCGTCTGAATTTCTTCTTTATACAAACGAGTGTAATACCAGGAACAGTCTTTGTCGATCACCGTTCCATATTTGGGAGCAAACGCATCGTCCAGAGAGCTGAACAGCCATTCTTCATGTCCCATAGATTTCGCAGCATATTCGCGTGCTTTCTCTTCGCTGATATTCTGGATATTCATGGCTATCTCCAGGCGTAATGTATTAGCCAGTTTGCGCCATTTCTGTACATCTCCGTTATAAACAGGGTCTTTCAGAATCTTATCAGTAGATGATTCGTCGAACTCATCGACTGCCTGGTCCAGCCAACCCAAAATGGAATAGTAAGCATCGGCTTCCGAATCATAGTCAAAGATACGCTTGTCCGTTCCTCCGTCCATACCGGCATGGCTCAGTCCGACCGGACCATAGAGTGACAGCAACTGGTAGTAAGTGAATGCTTTCCATGTCTTTACAACAGCCAGACTGTTAGGCAAAGAGCCATCATCGTATGCTTTTGCCAACTCTTCCAGGTCGCGCAGAATCTCTACATAAAACTTACGGTAGAATCCGTCTCCCCTTTCGTTCCACGGTGTCTGGAAAGCGACGTTAGTAATGTAACGTGAATAACTCCACATACGGTTATTATTCAATTCACTGATTGCATTCATTGTCTTGTAAACCGTACCGGGGAAAATACTCTGCAGATTTACCTCATACAATTTGTTCGGGTCCGAGTTGATGGTTTCGAAACCGTCCGTACACCCCACGGCAGTCGATGCCAGCAGGAGTAACGGTAATATTTTGTTTTTCAATTTCATGCTTTACGAATTTAAAAAGAAACTTTAATATCAAATCCATAGGTTGCGGAAGGCAGGTTGAAACCACGTTCGAAACCTTGTGCATTTCCTGTTGTACTCGTTGCCTGCGGATCAAGCCCGTGCGGTGTATTGGCAAACAAGGTAGCAATGTTTCGTCCGACAGCCGCCACACGGAATGTCTGGAACGGAGTCTTTCTCAGCCATTTTTTCGGTAAATCGTAGCTGACAGTGATTTCACGCAACTTCACATAAGAAGCATCGTAGATGAAACGGGAAATATCACGAGAGGTATAGTGCATCCAATAGCGTTCGGGGGTACAATAACCCAATACTTGTTGTCCTGCCAGCCCTTCTACGTCTTCGTCATAACGGCAATTAGGAAGAACTACCCCTTTAGGACGTCCCCAGTCAGGATAAATCTGCCCGTTTGCGGTCGGTGTGTTGGCGTTCTGAGGACGCATGAAGCCATATCGTTCTTCGTCCGACTCACCCAAAATCTTTCTGGAGAAGAAATCCGCGTCACGACCTTCCAATGACTTGACGGATTGTCCGTCTACAGAACTCTGGATGGATGTCTGTGAGAAGAACTTACCACCCTTCTGGAAGTCGAACATAACAGAGAAGGAGAAATTACCCAAACGGAACACGTTGTTCCAGCCACCTCGCCAGTCAGCCTGTACACAACCTAAATATTCATAGTCCTGTCCTTCTTTCGGCGACCCGTCGAGCTGACAAAGGATGTATCCTTCGGCATCGCGTTTAAATGTCTTCGCATAGATAGCACCGTAGGGCTTGCCTACTTCCGCATAAGACTTCACGTTGTACACACCGCTACCAATCTGTATCTTGTCGATACCTTCGGGCAATGATTCTACCATGGAATTGTTCTTTGACCAGTTGAAAATGGTTTTCCACTCGAAGTTCTTCACCTTCACCGGCACACCGCTCACGGAGATTTCCCAACCCTTGTTGGAGATTTTACCGGAGTTGATGATTACACGCTGGTAATTGGATAAATAAGAAAGTTCCGACTCGACAATCTGATCACGAGTGTATTTGTCATAGTAAGTAACATCTGCTGTCAGGCGTCCGTCCAGCAAACGAACTTCCGCACCGATTTCTTTTGAGATGGTTGTTTCCGGTTTCAAGTTCGGATTCTTGCGTACGGCGTCACCCTGGAACCACGCCATGTCATTACGGAACAATCCTCCGTAACTGTAACTGTTAATCAAACGGTCGAAACCAGCATCGTTACCCACGCGGGCAATAGATCCGCGCAACTTGGCGAATGAGAATGTCTTGCTCTTCAGCTTGGGGAAGATTTCCGTCAACACGGCACTGGCACTACCGGAGGCATAGAAGTAAGAATTGTTAGCTTTCGGCAAAGAACTTGACCAGTCGTTACGGAAAGTTCCGTCTACAAACAAACCATGATATCCCAAAGACAACATACCGAATACGGACTGTTTCTCTTTCGCATTCACACTTTCCGTTCCACTCAATATAGAGGCATTGTTGGACAATGACTTCACATCCGGAGCTGCCAGTTGAGAAACCTGATTCCAGAGTTTATACCAGTCATTCTTTTGCATAGAAGTACCCAAGTTAGCACTGAGGCTGACCTTCTTGATATTGCGGTTATAAGAAATAACTCCTTCATAATTGTAGTTGTTGGAGGCTTCACGGAAAGTTTCGTACTGTCCGTCGATATCCCACATGGTATAATAATTGTCAAACTTCCAACCGTTCTTGTTTGCCTTTTCTACACTGGCACGCAAACGGATATTCATTCCCTGAATCGGTTTGATATTAAGAGTCAGGTTACCACGGAAGTTATTACGGCCGTCACCATTGCTGATTTCGTTCAGCAGCCAGTAAGGATTGTAGAATCCGTTACCACGCGTGAAGGCTTCACCTGTCTCGCGCTTCCACGGCAGTAATTCCTCCATAACGACGTCACGCGGCATATTCATGATGGCACGCATCGGGTTACGGTTACTGTCACCTTTATAATCACGGTTATCGGCTGTTTCCAGCTGATAGTTAACGGAGATTTCACTGGACAGCCATTTAGCCAGATCCATATTCACACGCAGGTCAAATGTGTGACGCTTCATGTTATCAAAGTTCTTCAGCATTCCGTCGTAGTCGATACCCGTATAGTTGAAACGGATACCTGCTCCATTGAACACCTTATTGACCGAAACACTATGAGTCATGGCTACACCCATTTCGTACATATCCGTGATACCATCCTTATTAGGTACATAAGAACGTATCTGATTATTACGTCCCACCAGATCAAAGCCTAACATCGGCAGCCCCCATGAGCGTTGGTTCGGATTCGCCCAGTTAAATACAAAAATACCATAAGGCAGGCTGGGGTCATAAGCATAACCGTTCTTTGAGTTGGAACCATAATAGTTGAATCCGTCACCCACACCGACAGCCGGAAGGCTGGCCGAACCATAAACATTCTGATAGGCAGGAAATTCACGCAAGAAAGTAAACTGCATATTGTAGCCATAAGAAACACCGAGTCCGGATTTCTTGGTAGCTTTACGGGTAGTGATCAGAATAACGCCATTGGCAGCATCAGATCCATACAAGGCAGCCGCATTGGCACCTTTCAAAACTTCGATTGATTCAATATCGTCCGGGCTGATAGCAGAAGCAGGATTACCATAGTCCAAGTCTCCATCTTCTCCCATCGGGTTCATGATGGGCACACCGTCAATTACGTACAACGGCTGGTTATTTCCGGTCAGGGAGTTGTTACCACGAATCTCCACACGGGTAGAAGACAACGGACCGCCATTCGAAATAAAATTAACGCCCGAAACTTTACCGCTCAGACTATTCAATAAGTTCGGGTCACGTGTATCCAGCAGAGATTCCGTGTCAATGGACTGACGGGCATATCCCAACGATTTGGATTCACGACTGATGCCCAATGCCGTAACCACGACATCGTTCAGTTCTTTGACATCCTCACTTAGAACGATGCGCAGCAGATCATTGTTTTTCAAGGTAGCCAGTCTGATAGTCTTTACAGCATAGCCTATGAATCTTACATTCAGAATAGCATCTTTCGGCACATTGTTCAAGGTAAATTGTCCCTCCATATTTGTCGCAGTAGCTAAGTTTTGGTTTCCAACCACCGTAATATTAGCACCTGGAAGCGGATCACCAAACTCGTCAACAACGACTCCAGTGACCTTTCGGTTTTGCGCCGAAAGTGAAAGTGCGAAGAACGTGAGCAATACCATCAGGCACGTCCCTATCCTCCAGCTTCTTTTCAGATAAAGTTTCTCCATATTAGCTTAAGTTTATAATTAATAAATTTGTTCTTTTCATTTTTCTACAGTGATGGTGAAGTAGTTCAAATCAGGTTTGCCCGCCACAATGTTCAGCACTGTACGGCGCCAGCCATTCACATCGCTCTTCATGGTGAAAGCGTCGACAGTAACCCATTCGCCTCCGGTTGCATGAAGTTCTACGACAGGCCCTTGTCTTCTTTTCGTGCCTTCGCCAAAGTCAAAACGGATTTTAGCATCTTCTTTGGCAGCATAACATACCTTGACTGTGATATCTCCGGCAGCATAAGGCAGTTCTTTCCATTCCATCCACTCACCCGCCTCTGTGCTGGTGACATACCATTCGGTGTTCTTATCCGGAGCCACACCGGCTATTTTGGCAACATCCAGACTTCCGGTACGGTATTGATTACCGCTATTCTTAGCAGATACATCGAAGAAGTAATCGCAGGCCTCCATTTCTACACGGAATGATTCGGCCCATGCCCGGCTGCTACTGTATTTACGGAGAATGTTCAGACGCTGGTTGGGGAAGTCATAGTAAATGTTGTCGGTACTTCTCCAATAAGCGGCATTCTCGGCCATATCGGTAAAACCTTCCAGGAAGACCAGATCAGCATTCTTCGCAACCATATCGTCCAAAGCATCCGTCAAACGTTTGCCGTGATCTGCATCAAAAAACATACGGGTACCCGATTTATCATTGGTATAGAAAGCCGGAACAGCCACACCTACAGTTTTTCCATTGAAGGTACGTACCGTCCAGGAACTACGGGTGGGAGCCTGCTCAGAGGCAATAAACCAATCGTTCAGTGATTCTACGACTGATTCGTCCACCTCTTTATCACGGTCCTGAAAGGCTCTGTCGGCACAAATAAAGAGATCTTCGCCATAAGCAGACTTGAAGTCAGCATGAATCTTGTTCAGAATGGCCTTTAATTTGCCTTTACAGTCAATTTTCTTGTTGCCCAATGCAGCATAGTCTACATTAAGGAAACCGTTGATGCTCCACAAAAACAGGACAGGTTTGCCGTCTATGCGAAGAAGATACTTGTTATTGGCTTTATTCTCGCCATAAAAGTTATCGAAGGCCAGTTTTATATTGTAATCCCATATATACTTATATATATCGTCCAAATTGTCCAGCGGATACATCACCTCTTCATCGGTCAGTCCCTTGTTTTGCTGAGTTTCCGCACTAATGAATGTAGCATAGGTCTGATACAAGTCAAAATTGCGGGCAGCCGCCCAGGAAGCCGGACAGTCATCGAAGATGGCGATCTTCAGATTTTCTTC
The DNA here is from genome assembly GCF_019052485.1 of Bacteroides sp. MSK.20.82. NCBI lineage: Bacteria > Pseudomonadati > Bacteroidota > Bacteroidia > Bacteroidales > Bacteroidaceae > Bacteroides > Bacteroides sp. MSK.20.82. Next base: position 28,701 of record NZ_JAHQUN010000028.1, on the reverse strand, counting down.
ATTCCGACGCTGTAAAGCAGCAACGAAGTCTTTGATACGGGTAGGATCGCCATGATCTCTGTCATAAGCAGGATCAGTGTCCGCCTTCGGCAAGCGTCCGCGGCAATTGGGAGCTACATAATCCAAACCACTATACACCATCTCTTCTACCAAGTTATCCCACCACTCTGTTTCCGTAGCACCAAAAGACTTCACTTCGAAAAGCGGCTTATTATAAAAGGTAGTAGAACTAGTCCCGCCACTGGCAGCATCTTCTCCATTGCGGAGATTCTTCTGATAGCTGAACAGCGCCCCCATCAAAAAACTATGTTCGGGAATATTACTCTCTACCGCAGGAGCAGGAAGTATGAACGTCCCTTCTGTCGGTATAACCGGGTCCGGATTAGTATCAGGAACAATAGTATTGTCCTCATCAGAACAGCTAACAATCATGGAAGCTAATACAAGCCCCATCGTGATTTTCAAATAATTTTTCACGGTCTCTTTTTTATATTATACATTTGCTATTTGTTACACCTCGAAAACACCCTTTTTATCTATTATTTAAGAAAGCGTCGACTGAACAAACTTAATATTTAAGGTTATTTTTGAGTTCTGATGCAAAGTAACAAGAGCCTGCTTAAGATTTTTTATAAAATACGATTAAACTCTGATTAATTTCTAATTAATTTTAAAACTAATACTATCTTCTTATAATTTTTCGCAATCTTAGGTATTAATTTCAGGAAAAGGGGGAAGTTTTATATCCTGTAGTATGCTGTCCACACCCTATTTCTTTATCTAAATGAGTATTCACTTCCTGCAAAAAGAAGAATATTTCAAGTAGAAAGGCTAAAAAGGTAAATAAGGCAAATACTATACAAACATAACACAAATTAGGAGATATCCAATTAGTGACTTATCCGATTATATAAGATGTGGATTTTTAGTATTACAATGGCGTTATTCCTGATAGATTTTCAAAGCGCTCCCCATGATATAAGCTTTAAGTTGTACTATTCCCTATTTCTCATATAATATAAGTTTCCTATATAATAAGGAATAACAGGAATATTTATAACTACAGCTAACTTTTATCCCCTCTTCAGCATACTTATTTGCATAAATTCTACATTTAAGGGATATTTAATAATCAATTAAGCGAAAATTAAGCTCTCACTTAACTATCTGTCTCTATATTTGCCACATCATTTTTCGTGATCAACCCGTGAATTACAGTCTTTGCCAAATCATAAACTTAAATACAATGAACTTTAAAACTACAAAATCATATCATGAAACAAATTAGCAAAGTATTTTTAGCTTGCGCCTGTAGCCTGTCCGGTCTGACAACGCAAGCCCAAGATCAAACCGTATGGAGCAATGATTTCTCCAATGCCTCCCAACCACTGAATATGGTGGGACGTGGTGTCTGTCGGGTGAACGACGGAGTATTTCATTCGCGCAGCGCTTATGCCCTTTTCGGCAATCCTGAGTGGAAAGATTATACCCTGTCCTTCAAGGCACGTGCCCCGAAAGACGCCGAACAGGTACAGATATGGGCAGGCTTCCGTACACATAACCGTTTTGACCGTTATGTGGTAGGTATCAAAGGCGGGTTGCAAGACGATCTCTACTTGATGCGTACCGGATATATGGGTACAGACGAATTCATGGGAGTCCGTCCGCTGGGCTTTCACCCCGTGCCGGGAGAGTGGTACAAAGTGAAAGTGGAAGTATGCGGTAACCGTATCCGGGTTTTTGTAAACGACGAAAAGCTTCCTCACATTGATTTGGAGGACAAAAACAGCAACCTGGCTCCTACCGGTGAAGTAGCACTGGGAGGCGGATGGATAGATACGGAATTTGATGACCTCACTGTCACCCCATTGGCAGAAGACGCTCTCAAAGATGTCAAGGTTCAGGAGTATCGTATGGCACTCACCACACAGGAAAAGGAAAAGATACGCCGCGAAGAGCGGGCGCAATACACCTCGGTCAAACTGGATAAACTAACTGCCGACCGCACCGAACTATCGCTGGACGGAAACTGGCTGTTCATGCCCGACTACCAACTGAACGATAAGACGAAGGCCATCTCCATGCAGACTAACGACAACGACTGGCATATAATGCCTGTTCCCGCTTTCTGGAACCCTATCCGTATCTGGCTGCATGGAGAAACCATGCCATCGCCCACCGGTCCGCAACATAAAGGGGTATCGGACACTTACTACCAACAAGAAACCGACCGATGCGAGAACTATACGTTCAACTACCGGAAAACCGGTGCTGCCTGGTATCGCCAATGGCTGGAACTGCCCGCCGACGTGAAGGGAAAACAGCTGACTCTTTCATTCGACGCCGTATCCAAAATGGCGGAAGTATATATTAATGGCGAATCGGCAGGTTCCAACATCGGTATGTTCGGTGATTTCCAAGTAGACGCCACCCGATTCCTGCGTCCGGGACGCAACCTGATCGCAGTAAAAGTGACACGTGACATCAACGGAAAAGCCGCACAAACCAGTGACGCCATGGAAAACTACTATTCGTCAGTACGCAAGGAAGTGGAGGATAACCAAAACGACCAACAGGCCAACAAAGCCGTATTGACAGACATCCCTCATGGATTCTATGGTGATAACCCTGCCGGTATATGGCAGCCCGTGAAACTCATTGTCAGCAACCCGCTGAAAGTAGAAGATATCTTTATCAAGCCGGCTCTGGACGGTGCATCAATAGATGTCACCATCAAAAATCATGCGCCCAAAAAGAAAAACTTCGATATCCGTGTAGATATTATAGACAAACAGACGGGGGAAACACTGTACGGTGCACCTGTACGTAGCAAACTCTCATTAGCGACAAGCGCACAAGAAACATTTACCTGTGATATCAAAGGACTGAAACCCAAACTTTGGGAACCTGCCACTCCTAATCTTTATGATTTTCGCGTGAGCCTGACGGAAGGAAAAAACAAAGTGACGGACTGCATCACCGTAACTTCGGGTTTCCGCACGTTTGAAAGCAAAGATGGATTCCTTTATCTGAACGGCCGCAAATATTGGCTGCGTGGAGGTAACCATATTCCTTTTGCGCTCTGTCCCAATGATTCGCTCCTTGCAGACAAGTTCATGAAGCTAATGAAAGAAGGGAATGTACAGTCTACCCGGACACATACCACCCCCTGGAACGAACTTTGGGTGTCGGCAGCAGACCGCAACGGTATCGCTATCAGCTTTGAGGGCACTTGGTCGTGGCTCATGATACACTCCACCCCGATACCGGACAAAGGCGTGCTCGATCTTTGGAGCAGTGAATGGCTGCGCGTGATGAAAAAGTACAGAAATCATCCTTCCATATTCTTCTGGACTGTGAACAATGAAATGAAGTTCTACGATCTGGATGCCGACACGGAACGTGCCAAGCAAAAATTCCGCATCGTATCCGATGTGGTGAAAGATATGAGAAAGACTGACCCTACACGTCCTGTATGTTTCGACTCCAACTATCTCCACAACAAAGCTAGCAAACGCTTTGGTGATGACTTTCTGAAAACAGTTGATGACGGAGATATTGATGACAACCATGCCTACTATAATTGGTATGACTATTCGGTATTCCGCTTCTTCAACGGAGAATTCCAGAAACAATTCAAGACTCCCGGACGCCCGTTGATCAGCCAGGAAATGAGTACGGGTTATCCGAATGCTGAAACCGGTCATCCGACCCGCTCTTATCAGCTGATTCATCAGAATCCCTATTCATTAATCGGATATGAAGCATATGACTGGGGGAATCCCGCCAGTTTCCTGAATACACAATCGTTCATCACAGGAGAGTTGGCCGAAACCCTCCGCCGTACCAACGAACAGGCTTCGGGTATCATGCACTTTGCCTATATGACTTGGTTCCGCCAATGCTATGATCACCGGAATATACAACCGTATCCCACTTATTACGCTATGCAACGTGCTATGCAGCCCGTACTTGTCAGTGCGGAACTGTGGGGACGCAATCTTTATGCAGGTGAGAAGTTACATACACGTATCTACGTAGTGAATGACAATGAAGAAGGACGTGACTTGAAGCCTATGTCACTGGCATGGAGCATTGTAGACGAAACCAATAAGGTACTGGCTTCCGGCACGGAACAATTTCCGGCAGTGGAATATTATGGTCGTAAATACATCGAACCGAACATCCATATGCCTTCCAATTTACCGGCAGACAAGGTTAATGTAAAACTGAAACTCACTCTCACCGAAAGCGGAGTCACTTTATCGCAGAATGAATACGGATTATTACTGGCACGCAAGGAATGGAATATCGGTCAAGTAACAGCCAGCAAGAAGATTCTTTTACTGGATAAGGATCATATGAAAGCTACCCTTGACTTCCTGAACATCGCCTGCCAGACAGTACCGTCTATCAAGGAACTACTGAATGCCAAGCAAAAAGCTAATCTCTGCATTATATCGGGCTTGAAAGAATGTACCGATGAAGAAGCAAGATTACTGCGTGAATATCAGTCAAAAGGCGGTCGGATTCTCTTCCTGAACAGCAAAGAGGCAGCACAAAAAGTCTATCCCGAATATATCACCGGATGGATTATTCCCACCGAGGGAGACATTGTGGTGATGGAACGGGATGATGCCCCTGTATTCGACGGAATCGGTGCATTGGAATTACGCTATTTCAATAACAACAAGCGTGAAATTCCACTAGCCTGCACCGCTACATTGAAAGCTGTCCGCCATGAGAATGTGAAGGAACTCGCCGCCCAAATGAAGATCCATGCTTATATCGACGGTGGTAAGCCGGAGGAACGTATCGCACGTATCGAATCTATGCGCGGACTGACGCTGCTACAGATAGCCGACAATAAAGGAAAGTCTCTCGTTTCAACCTTATGTACAGAGAAGGCAACCACTGATCCGATAGCAGGTAAACTGCTGGTAAACATGGTGAATGAATTATTGAAATAGGTATGTAATTGATATCATTGAGTGGAGTTTTTCCATTCTTCCTGCCCGTCTTCCCATTAGAGGAGACGGGCAGTTTTGTTTTTAATTATAATCGAAGTTATTAGCAAAGATGTTCTTACAACTGCAATCTCTGAGTTAATTCACAAAAGATAAGAAATAATAAAAACTTCCCAATTCAGTAGAATTCTTAGTGTCTTCATTGAGAACTGACTAAAAAGTCGGTAGTATCCACATTCTCCTCCTTCGGGAAGGAGGAGTGGTCGAAGACCGAGGTGGTAGGTAAAATGATGTGTATTCCTAATTTTATTGTAAATGAAATAGGAGTGCATTCACCTACCACCTCCCCCTACGGGTACTCCTCCTTCCCGAAGAGAGTTAAGATACTACCGACTTTTAGTCACCTCCATTGTAGATACTACCGCTTTTTCAGTCAACCTCAATGAAGATAGTTTCGACTTTTAATCAAACCCAAGAACAAGCCTTATCCAAACTATTCACATCTTTTTTATTCTATTGAACATAGATTCAAACCAAAAGGCAACTGATTCATTGCGAATCAATTGCCTTTTGGTTTCAGTCGTTAATAGTTGTCTCTGGACAGACTACATTACCTCCTTATACACTTAGTTTTCTCTTTATAAAGAAGATACGTTTTTAATAATATACGTTTTACCCTTCACAGTAGCAAAAGAGATTTGATCATCAGCAAATACCTTTACCTTTGCTCCGGAAACTTTCAGCTCCTTTGCATTCGGATATTTAATCACACATTCCGCACCGGAATTAGAAAGAATCTCTACAGCTGTTATCTTCCCGTCAGTCCATGCCGCGTCTACTTCAAAGTTTCCTCTCGCTTTCATTCCTTTGAATGAGCCATCTTTCCACGCATCGGGCAAAGCAGGAAGCAGTTCGATATATCCGCCCTGACTTTGCAGCAGCATTTCTGCGATACCAGCCGTACAACCAAAGTTTCCATCAATCTGGAAAGGCGGATGCGCATCAAACAAATTAGTATATACACCGCCTACATGGCTTCCGGGAACAGTCAGTTTCATGGCACTTCTCAACAGTTTATGAGAACGATTGCCGTCATGCAGACGTGCCCAAAAGTTCAGTTTCCATGCTTTGCTCCACCCGGTTCCTTCGTCGCCGCGTATATTCAGCGTCACTTTCATGGCATCTGCATATTTATCGTCCTGTTCGCTTCTTCCGATTACAATCTGCGAACCCGGATGCAACCAGAAAAGATGATTCGTATGCCGGTGCCCACCATCTCCGGTAACATCCTTCGTTACTTCATCTTTCCATTCCATAAACTGCCCACCCAAACCGATTTTCGGTCCGGAGAGTTTGCTCATAGCTGTTGCTATCTCTATGATTTCAGGGTCTTTGTCCCTTCCCAGTTCTTTGCTGGCTTTGATCATCATGTCGAACATTTCACAAATCATAGCCTGCGAAGTTGAACAGCCCAGTGAGAACTCGCCATGTTCGGGAGAGTGAGACGGGTTTGCTACCAGTGTACCGTCGCGTTCGTCTGTCCAAAGATTGTCTACCCAAAAAAGAGCAGCATCGAGCATTGTATCATAATACTTTTTCAAGAAGTCTTTATCAAGGTTGAACTGATAATACTCCCAAATATCCTGACACATCCATATTGCCCCTGCCGGAAAATGATGAGGCGTGCTTTTCTTGGCTGGTGCCGTATTGCCCCAGATATTATTCTCATGATGCGTCACCCAGCCGCGAACATTGCCGCCATCGGGTTTGCAATAATATTGTTGCGCTGTATACTTTCCACGAGGCACCAGACTTCTGACATACTCTACCATAGGCAGATGACACGGACTCAGATTGGTAGACTGTGTCGGCCAATAATTCATCTGTATATTGATATTCGTATGGTAATCGGCATTCCATGGATTGGAAAGTCTTTCACCCCATACTCCCTGCAAGTTGGCAGGCAAAGAACCTTCTCGTGAAGAAGATATCAAAAGATAACGACCGAACTGGAAATACAGCATTTCAAGATACTGGTTTTCCTGTTCCGAGTTGGTATTCTCCTCCATGCCTTTCAGCAAACTGTCCGTAGGGGCAACGGGTGCCTCCGGCAAGTTACCGAGATTCAGTCGCATTCTGTCGTATAACGAATGATAGTCTTTCTGGTGGGTAGCCAACAGAGCCGTGTACTTCTTATCAGCTACTTTATGCAGCGTAGCCTGCACTTTTTCCAACGGATCTTCTTGAGAGAAATAATTGTAGGAGTCGTCCATGCACTGTACATAGTTTGTGGCGGCAGACATCAGAACGATTATTTCATCGGCATCCTCTACTTTCAGCTTCGTTCCGTCCACTACCGAAATCTTTCCTCCTTTATTCCTCACGACCAGTTGCTGCGCATATTTCAGTCCATTCTTCCAGGCATCCCCTATCCGCTTGTCTCCGCTGACCGGAGTCGGATATCCCGTCATGGTAATGGTATGACTGTCTGCCGTAATGGTTTTATCGGTATGCAGCGATTCAAGAGAAATGATGCGTGAAAGTTTTCCCTTCTTCGAATCTGAGGTGAGACGCATCACCATTACATTATCCGGATAACTCATAAAGTATTCGCGCTTAAAGGTGATTCCATTCTCCTTATACATCACCGTATGAATCGCATTATCTATATCGAGCGTACGGGTATAGTCGGAATAAGGCAGTTCGGTAGAGGCATCTATCGAAAGTTCCGCCAATTGCGGTTTCTGTTTGTTATCGATTAATTCTGTGATTTCGAGTTTGAAGAAGGTGTACTTGTCCGCCTTCAAAGGAAAAGACAGGGTCTTATTGCGGCTCCCCTTTCCGTCCTTATCATCCCCCCAAAAAGTGCCGGACTGCTGATCCAGCAAGTCGTATGATTTTCCGTCTGTCGAACCGTAGAGTTTCCATGATTTCGGATCTCTGCCCGGCATATCATTGGCGGAGGTCAGACTATAGGAAACAGCCTTGGGAGCATGGGTATATGCCCACTTGATAACGCATGGCAGGCTTCCCGCACCGGAAAACCGGTCGTTATCGGCAAACCATTTACTGGTAGTGCTCTGATCGAAAAGGCTGCCTATCGACTGACTTTGATTCTTTGTATTGTCATAATTGGTCTGCACTGCTTCTTTTATCAAGACGGGAATGGGAGGATTGACAGTTTCTACAATGATATTGCTCAATGTCTGGAAAGAACCGAAATGCTCCTTTGTTCCTGCCAGATTATCAATCAGATTCCGCAATTCTGTGCCGTCACCGTCTCCATCGTAGTTATGGGTAATCAGCTTTCCATTCTCATCTATATATGCAGAACGGTTTGCCGTAAAGTCGTTCATCTTCTGTTGCAACATCACCCGTGCTTTGTGAAGATAATCCTTGTTCACTTCCGGAGTTCTCAGATGTCCTCCATTGTAAGACGGATCTTCACCGGGGCCTCCCGACCACAAGGTATGTTCGTTTGTCTGGATGACATCTACGTAGACGTCACCAAAAATCATGGCTCCCATATAACCATTACCGATGGGCAGGGCTTCACTTTCCCAGTTTTTGGCAGGCTTATTATAAGTTGCCTTCAAGGTCGGCTGATAAGGCTGTTCGGAGCAAGCCGTCATCGTAGTTCCTGCCACAAAGCTAAGTAGAAATAATACATCTGCAAAACGCAAATACTTGTTTCTCATAATACTAAATTTTAAGAAGTAATGCCTTAAGATTGCCCCATACTGTGTCATGCTTGTGCCACCCTATTGGCACAACTGTGCCAAAGGCTTGGCATAACAGTGCCAGTGCGGTGGCACAACTGTGCCAATAGGGTGGCACAGACTGTGCAATCAGAAGGCATTACCTCAGTGAATATAATCTTAATCTTCTTTCCGGTTCAAATTTAAATAAAGTCTATAAATCAATGACTGTTTGCAGACGAATATCTTTGGAAGAAGCGCCAACCATTATGTCAAATGCCCCTCTGGGTACTACAAACTGTCCTTTTTCTACATCCCAATAGCGAAGTTGCTCTTTATTCAACTTAATCTCTACCCGACGACTTTCTCCTGATTTCAAAGGAACACGACGGAATCCCTTCAATTCTTTCAAAGGTACAATTCCTCCGGTCTCCGGTATCCGCACATAAACCTGAGCAACCTCATCGCCATTTCTCTTACCGGTATTCTTTAACCGGAATGAAACGGTGACTTCACCGCCCCCGTCCTTTACTTGCAGATCACTGTATTTAAAAGAAGAGTAACTCAGTCCGTAGCCGAACGGATAAAGGACATCTCCTTTGAAATATTTATAAGTACGCCCTTTGGTTATATCATAATCATCAAACGGAGGCAGTTCATCCAAAGACTTGTAGTAGGTGAGCGGCAGACGTCCGGCAGGATTATAATCACCGAACAATACCTCGGCAACAGCGGTTCCTCCCTGTTCACCCGGATACCAGGCATTCACAATGGCAGGAACATGCTCGTCCATCCAGTTAACAGCCAATGAACTGCCTGCTACCAGAACAACAATTATGTTGGGATTCACTTTATAGATTTCCTGCAGAAACTCTCTCTGATCTGCCGGAAGCTGAATATCATACCGGTCCTGTCCTTCACGCTCTATCGATTTATTGATACCCATCACAGCAACTACCGTTTCACATTCGCGAACCGCTTTCCCGGCTTCTCCGTACAAATCGAGACGAGTTGCCTTGCCTATCTGCGGAACTTTCCATTGCAACTTTGCAATGGCATAATCCCGGTTATCATAATATTCCGCTTTCAACTGGTATTCTTTTCCCGCTTCGAGATAAATGGAAGCGGAATCCGTAGATACGGCATGTGCCTGCCACGCATCAATCAGCATCTGATTATCAATGCTCAGGCGGCAACCGTCATCGGATGTAAAGCTGAAAGTATAGCGACCGGAAACGGTCGGTTTCAACTTTCCCGTCCAACGGACAGACAACGGAGATTTGGGCAGGAACGGATCGGGAGCCTGATTGGCAGGTTCAAAGTTGATCCAACTCTCCTTACGCACTCTCGGTGTACCTTCGAGGCGGGTATTGTCAAAATACTCAGCTTGCAGTCCTTCCGGGAAGTTCTCTCCCTGAATAAGTTCCAGCCCATCGGCAGCCGATTTCCAGGGAGCATAGACGACTTTCACCCGATCGCCCACCCTGTTTCTGATACCTTGTAGTATGGAAACCGGTTCTACTACCGGAGCGCCGCTGTAATCGCCAAATTCACATTTGCCGGCATTGATGCCGACTACTGCGATCGATTTCAGTTTGTCAGCATTCAGCGGAAGCCTGTTTTTCTGATTCTTCAGTAAAACGATACATTGGCGGGCAGCGTCCAGAGCTATCTGCTGATGTTCTTTCGAACCGATCACTGACGGAGAGATTTTAGTATACGGATTTCGCTCCCCGCTATCAAAAAGTCCCAGTTTCATGCGGGCCGTCAGCACATGACAGGCGGCGGAGTCAATATCGGCATCCGATACCATATATTGTTTGTAAGCATTCAATAAAGGGCCGTCATATACATCATCACCGCATTCAAGGTCGAGTCCCGCCTTGATGGATAAAGTGGCAGCCGCCTCCTTCGTCTTTACATATTTATGGGCATTGACCAGCAAGGCAGGTCCGCCACAATCGGAAACGACATATCCCTGAAATCCCCAGTCCTGACGCAACACCTTTTGCAGCAGCCACGGATTCAGCGTGCAGGGCACATCATTCAGCGCATTATAGGCGGACATGATGGAAGCGGCTTTTCCTTCCTTCACACACATTTCGAAAGCAGGAAAGTAATATTCACGCAATTGTTTCTCCGATATCTGTGGATTGCAGACAAAGCGATTATGCTCTTCGTTGTTGGCGGCAAAATGCTTGGGAGTAGAAACGATTTTCAGGTAATGCGGGTCATCTCCTTGTAGTCCGTTCACAAAGGCTGTTCCCATTATTCCACTCAGGAAAGGGTCTTCTCCATACGTTTCCGGTGTCCGTCCCCAACGCGGGTCACGTGCCATGTTCACGGTAGGCGACCAGAAAGTCAGCACATCGCTGAATTGTTCTTTCTGTTCTCTTCCCTGATCCAGCTCGTTCCAACGGGCACGCGCCTCATCCGAGATTACTGTAGCTACCCTTTTCTGCAACTCCGGATTCCAGGTAGCTGCCAGTCCGATGGCTTGTGGAAATACGGTGAAACGTCCGGGACGTACTACTCCATGCAATGCTTCATTGCCATGATAGTACTTATCGATACCCAAACGGGGAATGCCGGGAGAAGTGGCACGAAGCAAACTGATCTTCTCTTCCACCGTCAAACGGGAAATCAAATCCATTACCCGTTCATGCACAGGCGCATTTTCATTCTTATATAGCTCCTGTGCGTGAACGAACGAACAAGACAAGGCTGACAACACACCTGTCAACAAAATCTTTTTATACCTTTTCATCATGATCATTTTTCTATCCTATTTAATAACAAACATGGTAAGCCCCGTACTCTCCCCCATCATTTATCCCAGCTGTCCGTGCGGAAAGGAGATGCCGGCAAGCCTTTCTCATTGTACAGGTTACAAAGGGGGCTATTGGAAAATCCGTAACGTACGGCAAGAGGTACAGCCACTTCACTGCTGGACACAATCACCTTATTTCCTTCAATCACCGCATCTGCCCATACAAACTTACGGTCCGCTCCTGCAATGCCGAAGCCTGTCAGCTTCGTCGGTTTCGGATGAGGCGGTTTTCCTGCCGGGATGTACGGAGAAGTTCCCATCACCAACTTTTTACCCTGATTGGTAAACTCCAAAATGATCTTATTTCCTTTCACAGACATCTTTTTATAAAGAGGCCCCATGCCGACAATTTTCTCTCCGTATGCCAGTTTCCGGGCAGCAAGAGCCAGCCGGTGTCCGACATCATATTTATCTACCGGATGCAAATCGAAAGGATCTCCTACATCGATTGTCACAGCCATTGCCGTGTTGGGCAGATTCAAGGCCTTCAGCTGTCCTTCCCGTACCCAGCGCCAGCCGTTTCCTTCAACGGACGGTTCGGGATCTACCGGTTCGAAATTGGGAAGCTGCACATATACAAAAGGAAAATCACCGATTCCCCATTTCTCTCTCCAATCCGTAATCATCCGGGAGAACAGGGTAGCATACTCCTTTCCAGAGCCGCCGGAGTTAAATTCTCCCTGATACCAGATGACTCCCTTTATACTCAAAGGGATTAAAGGAGAAATCATTGCGTTAAACAGATTGGACGGACCGTTATTTCCCCCATTCGGTTTACGCGGATTGGGCGGACGGGGAACTCTGGGCTGTGGTTTGGGAGGAGCCGGCTTTCCAGCTGCTTGTGCCGCCTGCACAGCTATCGCCCATTCTTTTTGTGCCTGATTCCATTCTTTTCCTACGGTTTTATCCCATTCCCTTACCGCTTCATCAAATTCTTTCTGCTTCTGTGGATAAGTGGCGAGTATTTCCGGATTATCTTTCACATTCTTCTCATACGCAGTTACATAGTGAGCCAAAGCCGGTTCCTGTTTCAATCCGGAAAGGCTGGTCCAGGCTTCTGCACGTGTACCTCCCCATGCAGACTGGATAACTCCCAACGGGCGTCCGTTTGCAGCACGCATATCACGTGCAAAGTAATATGCTGTTGCCGAAAAGCCCTGTCCATTGATCTTAGCCAACATTTCCGGTGTACAAAGCACCCATCTGGCAGCCCGTTCGGGGTTAGATGTTCCCTGAGGAACTTCAATATCGGTCAATGGCTGCAACGACGTATTCTTGGGAACAAAGAACAAACGCAGCAAAGGATCTTCCGAAGCGGCTATATCGTCAGCATATTCTTTTCTTACCTTTATTCCCCATTCCATATTCGATTGTCCGGAAGCAACCCATACATCGCCTACCAACACATCCGAGTAGACAAGTTTGTTCTTACCGGCAATTGTCAGGAGCTGACCCTCTTTCTTCGTTTTTATCGGTTTCAGGTTCACTTTCCATGTTCCGTCAGTGTCAGCAGTCGTTTTCACTTTCTGTCCGGCAAAGACTACCTCTACGGTTTCTCCGGCATCAGCCCATCCAAAGATGGCAATCTTTGTGTCTTGCTGCAATACCATGTGATCACCGAAGATCAGCGGCATCCGTATATCGGCTTTCACCTTTGTCAGCCCAAAGCTTACGGACAACAAGAATATCCATGATATGAAAAGAAGTCGTTTCATTGTATTAAAAGTTAGGGAAATAAATTAGTATTACATAGATACCATCTTGTATTTGGTCGTAAACGCTACAGGCTGCTTATTCTCTTTTGCCAGCTTGAACGGAATCAGTTTTTCTTCGCCCGCTCCCAGTTCATAATGAATGGCATCTCCCACCTTCTTACCATCCACAAACATTTCCACCTTACCGATATCCATCAACGTACCTGTATTTTTCACACTCACCCACACTGTCTTTTGGTTCTTGACAAGGTTCTCTTCTATCTTGGACACAGTAAGATCGAAATTGGCACCAAACTCATGTGTATAATTAAGCATTCCCATGACACCTTTCTTGTTATCACTATAGCCTACACTATGTTTGATCTCATTTTTAGCTACGTAATCGGGACTCATTCCGCCTACCATGATTTTGAACTCTCCTTTTTCCACGACTCTGTCCATCCGGTCATTGAGCAATGAAATATCATACGGAGTCATTTCAAACGAAACTGTCTTCGATTCTCCCGGCTGCAAATGAATACGGGCAAAGTCTTTCAATTCCATAACACGGGTTTTCACACTGGCATACATATCCGTCACATATAGCTGAGCGACTTCATCACCCGCACGGCTTCCTACGTTCTTCACCGTAGCCTGAACTTCCACATTGCCATTCGCCTTTTCCTGTATCTTCAGATTAGAATATTCGAACGAAGTGTAGCTAAGTCCGAATCCGAAACGGTAAAGAGGATAATATTCCATATCTACATATTCGTAACGGCGTCCTGAAGTCTTGAAGTTATAATACAAAGGAAGTTGTCCTACGTGACGCGGGAATGTCATCGGCAGGCGACCGGCAGGATTGTAATCACCAAACAGTACATCTGCCATAGCCGGACCACCTTCTTGTCCCGGCAACCAGTTTACCAAGATAGCCTTGCACATTTCGGATGCTTTCAGAATATCATAAGGACGGCCTGCCTGAAGAATCAGTATCACCGGTTTTCCGGTTGCACAGACTGCTTCCAGCAATTCCTGCTGTTTGCCCGGAAGGATTAAAGTCGCCCAGTCGTTATTTTCTCCACATGTCTTACGGACATCATTGGTCGCTTCACTGGTAGAGCAGTCACCCAATACCATAATCACGACATCTGATTGGGAAGCCGCCTTCACAGCTTTCGGAATATTGGTTTCGTCCGGATTGGTAAAGTCACATCCCTGTTCATAAAGAACTTTGGTCTGCTTGCCCACTGCGCCTTTGATACCGGTCAGAACTGATTTCAATTGTCCCGGCAACAGCTTCGGCGTATAATCGCCCGGTTGAAGATCATCTGCACCGGGACCCAGTACCGCAATCGTACGCAGTGTCTTTGACAAAGGAAGAAGATTCTCTTTGTTTTCCAGCATTACAATTGATTCGCGTGCCGCCTGACGTGCCATTTCCTTATGGCTGTCCGAGTTCCATCCCGGATATATTTTCTTCCAGTCCAGTGGTTTGCAAGGGTTCTTTTCAAAAAGCTCGTTACGGAACATCGTACTCAGCATCGTACGGCATACATTGTCCAGATCTTCCATATTGATACGACCGTCTTTTGCCGCCTGAATCACTTCTTTATTATTGTAAGTATCACCGCAATTAGTTGCAATACCGGCAACCAATGCCTGATTGGCAGCTTCAATCTTATCTTTTGCCGTGTAATGTTTACGAGCTGTCAGATTCCCGATAGCACCACAGTCACTGACGATGAATCCATTGAATCCCCATTCCTGACGCAATATCTGTTGCAGCAGTTCTTTGCTCTTGGCAACCGGAACTCCCATATAATCGGAATAGGCCATCATCAAAGACTGGCAGTCATAATTACGGATCGCATGCCGGAACGGAACCAGATGAATCTCGCGCATTTCACGTTCGGACAAGCCTATATCATGTGAATCACGTCCGCCCAACGGGGCACCATGTCCACCGAAATGCTTGGGAGTAGTAAACAATCCTCTGGACTGGTATCCTTTGATCCATGCACCTCCTATTTGTGACACCAATACAGGGTCTTCTCCGAAAGTTTCTTCACAGCGCCCCCAACGTGCATCCTGCGCAACGTCCAACACCGGCGACCATGCCTGTTTGGTATTGGCAGCCACTGTCTCGTCTCCAATCACCATAGCCACTTCTTCCGTCAGCTTCCTGTTCCAGGTAGCTCCCATCGCCAAAGCCTGAGGGAAGATAGTAGCACCGCTACCATAAGAGAAACCATGCACCGCTTCTACCTTTGTGATAGGAGGCACGTACAAATGAGGAATACCGGGAATGCCCCATCCTTCACGGATCAGTTCCATTTTATCCTCCGGCGTCATCACTGCCAACAAACTTTCCACCCGTTCTTCTACTGGCAGTGACGCATCCATATACCGACGGTCAGTTACTTTTCCCTGACTGTCCGTCAATACCTTTTCTGCCACAAGAACCGAAATTTCTTTCAGAGAGAAAGGTTTATCCAACTTTCCCGACTTAAAATTCAGCTTGACGTGTGCACCGTATTTAGGAGTGAATTTGACTTTCATCTGTTTGTCGCTCCCTTCGATCCGGTAGTTCACGGGAGTTCCCAGATTCATGGGGTCATAAGTGACAAAGATATCCAGTACTTCTTTCAGTTCATTCTTATTGATACCCTGCATCTGAAGGTCCAGTTCACAAACATCTCCGGGCTGCTGAATGGTAAACATCAGCCATTGTTCAGCCTTTAGTGCCTGAGAAGGGATTGTCCACATCGTTTTTACATTCCTGTCAAAGGCTAAAGCAGCATTTTCCGCATTTGCAGAAGCAGATACCGATAATATATCACTCTGTTGCTGTGCCATTGCTACCGAACATGACAATAACCCTACTGCCAATATCCATTTCATTTTGTTTTTCATGCTATGTTCGTTTTTCAACTATTATAAGGATTCTATTTATCAATTGCCTGTGTATGGATCTATCTGTTATTTAGTTTGCTTCACCATTTTTATAGTGCCGTCCGGATTGTAGTACAGTTTGTCCACACAGATAGAGCGCAGCCAATCATGACCGGACAATGCACTGTTGTGATAGAAAGAATACCATTGTCCCTTGAACTCGACAATAGAGCCGTGGTTGGTATAACTATCGGTGGGTTCCATGTAAATTCCCTTGTATTCCCAAGGCCCCAAAGGCGAATCACTGATGGCATAACACATTCGGTTATGCTTTTCTCCGTCGTCGTGATTATCAGAATAAGACAAGTAATATTTTCCGTTATACTTATGTATCCAGGTCGCTTCGTGGAAGTCTGAAAGTCCCTCCATAGTCCGCATGGGCCCATCCAGTTCTATCATATTATCTTTCAGTTTGCCACCTTTGCAGGTACCACCGCCACCATTGTAGATATAGGCCTGTCCGTCATCGTCCACAAATACACAAGGATCGATCATCGGATCCATTCCCTCAATATATCCCTGTACTTTGAATCCCTCCGCAGGCTTGTCACTGGTAGCTACACCGATCTTCCAGCTATCATTCCAGTCTGTTTCGCTGGGATGAGGGAAGTAGAAATAGTAGGTGCCGTTTCTGTAAGCACAATCCGGAGCCCACATAAAACCTCCTTCTTTCCGTCCCCACGGCACTTGGTCGGAACTCAGGATTTCTCCATGATCCGTCCAGTTAATCATATCATCAGTCGAGAATACATGATAGCGGTCCATCAAGTCACATCCACGCGGAGGAGCAATGTCATGAGAAGCGTACACATACAATCTGCCATCTTCCCATACATGCGCTGACGGGTCAGCGGTATACATATGCCGAATAAAAGGATTCGGACTTTTCGTATCCAGCTTTGCACTAAATGCCACAGCTTTTTCCTTTCTTAAAATCTTAGCGGCTTCTCCCACCAATTTCAAATAATGATCGCTTTCCACGCCTTCTTCAAGGGGCACAAATGTACTTTTACCTACGGGAACCTTCTTAGCACATTTAAAGATGGCCGTCCCTTCATCTATTTCATCAAACATAGCCACGTAGATCATTTCAGCACCCGCCCGAATGGCTCCCATCAATTGCGTCCAAAGGAAAGAACCTTTATTGCGGGGAATAAACGAATTATGATCTTTCCCCTTCAGATTTCCCCATGAGAAACCGGGGAAGACCAGCGGAGCATAATCTACCTGATTCTTCTTTGCCCACTGAATATCTTCTTCCACCAGTTTCTGATACTTGGGATAAGTCGTTTCATTATAACGCCCTACAAACCAAGGCATCATGATATCACATTTTCGGATAAGCTCATGCAGGCGGGGATCTGATTCTGTGTCCCCATTCAGTGTACGCCACTGCGTAGGTACTCCAAGCATCACACTGAATCCCTGTGACTTCAAGCCGTCAATAATATGAGCGGCTTCTTTCAGCCCATAGCGACGATTATCATTAAATCCGACTCCCCAAACCGTAACCAGCGGTTTACCATTGTGATACAGATAAGAGGGGTTCTTTGCATGGTCTTTTAAAGAATAGCGTTCTGCTATTTCTGCTATGTCTTTCAGCAACAACTGCTCTTCTCCCGGTTGCATGCCGCTCAGGTCGTACATCACACAGATAGCCCGTTCGTATTTATTGGCAAATTTCATCGCTGAATTCAGTACTTTATTAAAGTGTTTCAATCCGCTTTCGTTCCGTATCTCCGTAATAAAACGCTGCATAAATACTCCGTCCAGTCCATACTCCTGCATCCATTTAAAATGTACATCAACCGTAGATTCATCATGAGAAGAAAAAACATAAGCCGGTTTACCGTCAGCAAAGGAAAACTCAGTCTTATAGAGTTTCTTATACTCCGACACTTCAGGCCAAAGGTCTACCGAGCATGACCCCGGACGAAAACCATTACGTCCATTATAATGATGCCAACCACGGCCCGAGCCGTCACCAGGGGTGTTGAACCACCCCTGATAACCTGCCATGACCAATCCTTTGTAAGAATTATACTGTTTCCCACCGGATTGTGCCATCACCCCTATTGAAAACAATAAACACACCAACAACCAATCAAACCTTTTTACCATGTTATTCTTTTATTTTTCATGTTATGTTATTACGTCTGCCAAAAAATATTTTTCAGCAAAGTAAAGGGGCATCCCTTAATAAATACCACAAAAACGAATTAATAATGACTTAAAATCGAATTAATTGAAGAAAAAGAAGAGTATTCGTAGAAATATTATACAGAAATATATAAATATCACAGATATAGTCCGCATTCTTCGTGCAGACTATCAGCCAAACAGGGCATTTATTATTTATGCGAATCAGTAGTTGGATTTTGTTCGTTTTCGATTCAGATTTGAATCAACCGCCGATTCGCATTAATAGCTAATAAAGCGAAACTAAGAATTAAGTCCGAAGATTATTCTTCTCCTGACCTCGTAAGGAACTCAGTTCAATGACACAAAAAGAGAAAGGAAGTAGTGTAGCGATAATTCATCGATTTACTTAGAAGATACAGAACTTTTCAACATCAGCACCAACATCTGTACGAAAGACATTGACTGATTATGCAGTAACTCCCGATCATTTATTAATAAATTCTTTCACCGTTTATTATAAACGTCCCCCAAGTTTATTATAAACTCGAATTTCGAACTTGCTGCAAGAAATATCAATTTTAGGCAACAAAAAGGGCCGCAATTCCCATAAAGAATCGCAGCCCTTAGCTTGTACCAGATTATCTGACAAGCATTACCCGAAGTGGGAATGCCTGCAATCTGTTATTATATAATACTTATTATCGCTCATTTTTCGTCTATATTATCAATGTTATTGAATTTTCTTCCGGTTTCTATTTACAAATATACAACATAAAAAGCGGTTTGTCAAGTCCTCCATGCTTCTTTCATACATCTGATTACAAATCGTACGGTTTTGGTTCAACTGCTGATTCACATTATTTACTTAAAATTCAAACAGATTTCTTGCGCAGTCGTATCCTTCCTCATAAAATTCCGTCAGTTTCTGTACATCCCGTTCAATCCGGTCCACCATCACCGGTTTCTGCGGACGGATAACGATGATCTTTCCTTCATCTTCCATCTGTTCCACCATTTCCAGCTGTTCATTGTAAACTGCACACCGACGACTCAATGCTTCACGCAACTTCGGATATTTCCGGTACACAAACGATGGAATACGGATATCTTTCGTGTCTTTCCGGTAACCACGATTACGGGTAAGTATAACCACATTACGGGTGTAACCGTCCGCAATAGCTCTCTGCAAGGGAATAGAGTCTACAATGCCCCCATCAAGCATCGGAACACCATCCACATAAGTGACAGGACAAACAAAAGGCAGGCTACTGGATGCCCGGACAATATCAATCACACGGCTTTTATCCCGTTTCTCTTCAAAATAGTTGGCTTCTCCTGTCATACAATTCGTGGTTACCATCACGAAACGTTCGGGAGAAGCAAAGTATGTATCATAATCATAAGGAAGAATATGTTCGGGAAATTCGTTGAAAAGTAAATCAAAGTCGAGAATGTTACGCTTCCTGAGCAGATGTTTCAGGCCGATATAATTGTATTTCTCCAGCAGGTCAATATTACTGAACTTGGCACGACCACGCTGACGGGATGCATACGACAAGCCGTTACAGGCTCCTGCCGATACCCCGATCGCATAAGGAAAACGAATATCATGATCCATTAAATAGTCAAGTACCCCACAAGTGAATACTCCCCGCATTCCGCCTCCTTCAAGTACTAACCCCGTATGTTCATCCAATTTCAAGTCTTTCATTTTTTTCTCCCTTATTCTTATTCCGACGAATAACCAGCAATGATGACAATTCCCGCATCACAAGCTCATCCTCGGATAATTTTGTATAGGAAAGATGGCTCATTACCAGCAATCCATCTCTCTCTTTGGTTACTAATTCTTCTACTCCTGCAAACCATACCACTACTATCTGATCAGCATAATGAGCCAACAAGTCATCTATGCACTGATGAAACTCTTCATCGTCCGTTTCAAAAAGGAAAAGGCGCACCGAATGACCGTTTTGCAACATTATATTCAGATACGAAAGTAGGAATACATCAATCATTCCTCCCAGAACAAAGCTAACCAGTGCTCCTTCCCGATAATTACGATTCACAAATACGGCAACAGGACATTTCACCTGTTCCATTATGTCATCAATCTTATCACGGAAGAGCGTCAGCCATAAAATAGCTCCCGGAGTTCCCGGCATTTCGGGACGGTAATGGCTACCGGCTCCTAAAAGCAACATATCAGGATGCTCTTTGCGAATAAAATGAATCATCTCCTGTACCAGCTTATCCGTCACCCGATAGTGATTGTCCACCTGAATATTCAGTTCGACAGCTCTTTGGTTGAGTAAAGCAAAGCTTTCGCTTTCATAATGCTGGGCATCCAACGGATTCAAATCCGTACCCACTGTATAATGCGCTGCAATCACATGTTCTTTCTTCAACTGCTTCCCGAATAACAAATCATAAATGGAAAGCAGACTGCGCCCGGACTCCGGGCGACCAAAACAAAATATAAGTTTGCGCTTCAAAGATAACTTTTCTTCCCGATGTACAAAGAAACGTTCGACTAAATGTAGCAGCGGAGTGGTCATAAAGGTTGTAACTAGCGCCATAATGACCAAAATTACGAAAATAGACGGGGGAAGAACTCCCATTTCGTAACCAATATTCAATGCCACCAACTCCATCAATCCGCGCGTATTCATTAAGGTACCCACTGTCAGACTATCCTTCCATGACTCACCCACCAGACGGGCAGCTATGGCACAGCCACCGAGCTTACCGACTATGGCCACGGTCACCAGCAGCAAACACACCATCCACAACTCCGGACTATTGATCAGACCTATCTCCGTACGCAAACCTGTGAAAGCAAAGAATAACGGTAGGAAGAAAACCAAAGAAATGTCTTCTACCTTTTCCATCATCACCTTTCGGAAACCCAGATTCGACGGCATCACCACTCCTGCCATAAACGCTCCGAACAAAGCATGAATACCGATAATCTCTGTCAGACAGGAAGAAATGATCAGAATCAACAGGATAAATGCCACAAACGTTTTATTGATCGCCTCCTTATTGGCATACACCTCTCCCACCTTTTTCAGAAACGGACGCACAACCAAAAACATGACTGCAATATACGCTACAGCCAATCCCACAGAATAGAGAGCACTGGCAAAGCTACCTGCCTTTGAAATAGCAATAACAACAGCCAGCAAACACCAGGCAGTCACATCATCATTGGCAGCAGAAGCAATCGCAAGAGTCCCCAAAGGAGTTTTGGTCATATTTCGTTCCTGAATGATACGCGCCAGCACGGGGAAAGCGGTAATACTCATGGAGATGCCTATAAACAAGGCAAAAGGCAGAAAGGGAGTATGATCGGCGGCATACGTTTCGTAAATCCAGTAAGAAGACAGGATACCCAGAAAGAAAGGTACTAAAATACCGGCATGACTGATCACCAGCGTTTCATTTATCTTATTTTTCAGCACACTGAAGTCCAGTTCCATACCGATAACAAACATGAAAAGGATCAGTCCGACCTGACTCAGCAATTCAAGATTGGTCAGTGAATGGACAGGGAACAGGAAATGAAAAGCTTCCGGGAAAAAAAGCCCCAAAACAGAAGGCCCCAAGACAATACCGGCTACGATTTCTCCAATCACCCCCGGCTGCCCGATAAGACTAAACAAATAACCGAAAAGACGCACCATCAACAACACGGCAATAATCTGAATAAGTAACGTCGTCAGCGGATGATGCAGATTATCTTGCATAAATTGTAGAAACATGGCAAAAGGCCCGTCTTGTACCGTGTTTAACGTGTTCGCAGCATGATGTGAAAACCTGTCGCCCTCTTCAATAGCAACATAAATCAACCCTCCAAACAGAAGGAGCATAAGTACATAAATAATATAATTCTTCCGGGCTTTATTCTGCATAAACTTGTTTTTTTGCTATTTGTTGCATAATTATAATAAAAACAAACGAAAAAGGCAGATAGTTTGGCAAAAATAGTAAATATTCAAACAAAATCTTGTTTTTTTGCTTCAATCTATGTAACTTTAGGCTAGCTTAATTGTTTTAAGTAGGAAATTCAAAAAAAGTCCTGCCCGCAGGCAAGCACCATGAGAATACAGTTTGAAATTAAAGAAAAGTTGCCGGAACTCATTGAGGAAATCCTGCATTCTGACAAATGGCAAACTTCCGTGAAGGAAGAAATCAGCGGTCGGACGACCGTCGTGATCCGTGACCAAGCGTATGGTTCAGAAGCAACGATTGAGATTTACGCTCAATCCATCGAAATCAAAACCGCATGGTCAAAGTACTTCTATCGTATATTCGTTGCCAACGATCTTGTCTGGTGTGAATATAACGGTGCCTATCGTGGACTATTGGAACAAGTGCTCCTGCCCACCATCACTCCTAAAGAAAGCCTGCTTGATTCTGATGTTACTGAAAGTTCACTTTATGGACGTGAACATAAGAAGTTAAGAGAATATGCCGAAGACAACCTGAAGCTGAAACAATTCCGCCGGGAAAACTTCAACGAACAGAGGAATGGAACCGCAGCATTCGATCATCCTAAACGGGTTTATGATGAGTTTATAAAAGAAGACTATGTAGTGACACCGAAAGGCAATAAATAATAGAAAAGGGTACCGCTGAGGGTACCCTTTTCTATATTATAAATGCTCTCCCTATCCGCCAGATAAAGAAAACACCCCGCCAGTTACTTCAATTTTGCCTTATAAGTCTTTTCCGAGAAAGTCAGATTCAGAAAAAAAGAAAGTTTCTGCTCTTTAAATCTCCCCGAATTCACCTTCAGTTGATCTGTATATTTCACTCCTAAAGAAAGCGTACTGCGGCTACGAAACTCAAAATTAAGTCCGGTACTCAGATAATAATTCGTTGTCGTCTTATCATGCACTGAAATATATGAGTTGCCCATACCTGCTCCAAGCAATAAGCGTACCGGTTTACTATAAGGGTTCCCCAATGTATAGCTGCCTCCCAACATCAAACGATGTTGATTACGAAAACTTATACTGGAATGCGAAGACTCCAGCCGGCTCCAGTCAACAAATTTATAGTCGATGGAAGCCATCCAGCGCAACGTAGTATAAGACGCTCCGAATCCGATAAACTGCGGCAAACAAGTACGATACTTTTTTCCTTTTTCTTCAATGCTTCCGCTGGAACTGCTACTGCTCACCACATGATCATTATCCTGCATCAAGTCTTGAGAATATCCATATACGACTCCTGCTACCGCCGAACGGTAATGATCCAACTTATAGGTATACTGTAATCCGAAATCGGCATAAATCGTATGTTTATGCGAACTATTACTTTCTGTTGCACTCCCTTGAGTTTCTGTTTGTGAAATACTTCCTCCCACATAAGAAAAGTTTGCACCCAGTGAAAGCCCTTTCCACAGTTCGTGCGCAACGCTGATACCCATTTTGGATAACCCTCCCTCACCTTGGAAAAGTGAAGTCACCGTACTTCCGTCCGTACCCGCCACATCCTGATCGAGCGAGATGGCATACCCTACACTACTGACAGGAGCCATAAAAATAGCTCCATACCAACGGGGGGCTATACGGAATCCAACAGCCAAATTATTAAGATTACCATTCAGAGAATGATTGCTCGCTCCTGACTGTGAATATTTCAGATAAGACCCGCTGACACCCAAATCGAAAAAGAAATACTGCGGCAATAATCCCGTTAAAGAAGCCGGATTGGCACTATTAATCACATTTTCTCCACGCAATGCAATGCCGACTCCACCCAAACCGGAATAAATTCCGCCTTCTCCGGTGGACAATTCACCGAGTCCGAACATGGAAACCGGAGAACTCGTCATATTTTGGGCAGCTACATTCAATAAGTTCGCACCTAGTATAAGGATAGATAAAACTCTTCTTTTCATTTCGTATATGTCTTATAATAAATAGTGAGTGATACATTATTATCATGGTCATTCACAGGGTGTTTGCTATCTCCCAGCACCACTCCCTGAACGGTATTATAAAAAGCATTGTCAGAGAGGAATATTTGCAGTTTCTCACGGCTCTCCCCCGCTGTCCCCAGATTATTCTGAATAAACGAGGTGATATCAAACGAATAGTGAGTATCTTCATAATAGACATTATCTTCCACCAGGCTTCCCGTTTGTACGGTATTTCCCGAGATGTCAGTAATGACACTCTGAGTGGCGTTATTCTGGTCTGCCGTATAAAGAGACAACGATTTCGGTAATGGATACTTTCCGTTATACGTACCTTTGATAGGATATAGCTTGAGTACTGCACTTTCAATGGAAACAAGCCTTCCGGTCTGATTCAGATTATTCAGATAGGGAAATTCGACATTGATATACATACCGGTCAGCCCTTGCAGATACACCTGATGTTCGCTCTCGGAAGAAGGCAGTTCATAATCTGTTCCTGCCTTGAGATTCTCCAAAGGAGTATTAGTACGGTCATGTTCCACCTTGGTGTAGTTCAGTGAAGTGCTGGCATTGAACACTAAGGTCTGTTCCGTAGGCTTCTCTTTCAGTTCATGATAATAAAGGGTAATACAAAAACTCGAATCGTTCACCTGAAAGCCGTTAATGCACGTCCCGTTTTCATCGGGAATAAAAGCTATTCCTTTGAAGAAAGCCCGGAAACGATCCTGAGACTCCATACATTCATCATCTTCCAGCATTAAATTAAACCACTTCTTTCCCCATTCGTCAGGCAGGCGCGTTTCATGTAACTCGTTCCGATAGCCGGGTGTAGGACGTATAGAAACAGAACCAAGATGATTATTCTGATTATAGCTAACGTTGGTCTTATTAAACAGGTAACCGTTATCTTCCAGAGAGAGTCCTTGCGATAAACTATATAAGTCAATACGATGATAGACCAGTGTATCCCCCAGATAATCCCCGGAAGTATACCATTTGAACGTGATAGAGTCAAACTGATAGTCAGTAGTCTCATTAAGTGAATGAGAAGGTACTTGATATTCTGCATAAAACGAAGTTTTTATTTCTCCGTAAAGATCATCCTTAAATCGCCCGATCTGACAGATCGTATCTCCCGAAGTTGCCAGAGAATCGGCTAATAATGTGCTCAGAGTCACCATACATGTATCTGTCACTACATTTATAAAAGAACTCTCTACCCATTTACTTCCAATGGAAGAAGATTCATCCCTACAGGAGAATATTGTACAAAATAAGAGTAATGAATAAAAAAGTGTAATGAATAGTCTCATAATGAATATTATTTTTGAGTTGCAAAGGAACCCCTTTAGGAAAGCATCCCCAAAATTAATCGACTATTTCCCGCTATTTATAGACTCGGTTTTGTTCGATAGAGAAAATAGGGCTATTTGTCGATATCTTTTTTCTTCAACCGCATTGATAACTACATTTGCCCCAAGTTTAAAACGTAATAAAACGAATGGAAATAATGAAAAAACTACAACTGTTATTAGTGTCAATAGCTATGCTATCCATGTTCTCATGTTCAGATGATGATGACGACACATTAGGTGTGTGGTATCGCCGTTCTGATTTCGATGGAAGGGCAAGAGAGGACGCAGCCGGATTTGTGATAGATAACCGGGGATATTTGTGCGGTGGATATCGGGGAAAAGACCAACGGGAAAGAGACTGTTGGGAATATAATATTGATAACGACTGGTGGACGCAATGTGCCGACCTTCCCGAAGAGGCGGCGGCCCGGAACGGGGCTGTCGGATTTGCGATCAACTCCAAAGGATATGTGACTACGGGATATACCGTATACAGAGACGACGATCCATTACATACCGGAGGATATGCATATTTAAAAGATACGTGGGAATATGAACCGGCAACGGACACCTGGAAACAGATGGATGACTACCCCGGAGATGCCCGGATCAACGCCATAGCCTTCGCTATCGGTAATTACGGTTATGTAGGCACCGGTCAGTCTAAAGATGATAAACAGACCAAGGACTTTTACCGCTTTGATCCGACAGCCGCTTCCGGCAACCAATGGACTATCGTCAACGGATTCGGCGGTCAGAAAAGAACCGGCGGACTCTCCTTTATTATCGATAATGTCGCCTACATTGTCGGAGGAACAAATAATGGTAAGGATGTCGATGACTTCTGGAAGTTCGATCCCAGCAAAAGTGAAGAGAACAAATGGGTACGTCTCCGGGACATTACAGACCAGAGCAGTGACGATTACGATGACGATTACAAATCAATCACCCGTACCTACGGCTGTGCTTTTGTCATAGACGATCAGGCATACATCACTTTAGGGCAAACAGCCTCCGGTAGTTTCCGAAGTAATTACTGGATATACGATCCTGCTAAAGACTTATGGCGCAGCAGTGAAACGGAAGATGATTTTGACTACACTCCTTTCGAAGGAAGTTCACGCATCAAAGCGGTTTGTTTCGCTACCGGCAGACGAGGTATTATCACTACCGGAGGCAGCAGCAGCTATTATTATGACGATACATGGGAGTTACATCCATATGAATGGGAAGAGAATGACTAAGAGAAAGATACTCGGATGCTCTGTTGCAGGAATATTGATAGTAATCGCTTGTCTGTCTTTTTCCAAAACATCTTTTTCTAAAACAGATTCTTCTGCCTCTTCTTTTTCAATGGAAGTGATTGAGGTAAACGGAGGATACGGCTATCAAATATCTCACAATAATCATATAACGATTTTTCAGCCTTTCATACCCAGTATTTCCGGTAAAAAACCTTTCATGGAGAAAAGGGATGCCGAACAAGTCGGACAGTTAGTAATGAAACGGATGAAAAGCGGAGAGAATTATACTGTTACTCTAGATGATTTAGAAAGTCTCGGGATCAAAATAAAATAAATGTAGAAAGAGGAAAAGGTGATCACATACGATTGCCTTTTCCTCTTTTTGTATAGTAAAGAAGGTGGGATACAGCATTTTCTACTCTTTTTTTATGCAAAATCTATGCAAGAATATGGAATTCCTCCAAGGAATCCATATCTTTGTAACCAAAACAATTTAATATTAATTTCATCAGAATGAAAAAGAGTATCCTTATCGCTGCCTTAGGCTTGTTCAGCCTGAGCGCAATGGCACAAGACGCAAAACCCGAAGAGGGCTTCGTTTTCACAACAGTGAAAGAAAATCCGATTACTTCTATCAAGAACCAGAATCGTTCGAGCACTTGCTGGAGTTTCTCCGCTTTGGGATTCCTGGAATCAGAACTACTACGTTTGGGTAAAGGCGAATACGACCTTTCGGAAATGTTCGTTGTACACAAAACAATGGAAGACCGCGGAACAAACTATGTACGCTATCATGGCGACAGTTCTTTCTCTCCCGGCGGAAGTTTCTATGACATCATCTATTGTATGAAGAATTATGGACTGGTTCCGCAAGAAGCAATGCCGGGTATCATGTATGGTGATACACTGCCGGTACACAATGAACTGGACGCTGTTGCAGAAGGATACATCAATGCGATCGCCAAAGGTAAACTCACTAAACTGACTCCGGTATGGAAGAAAGGCCTTAGCGCCATCTACGATACTTATTTGGGAGCGTGCCCGGAGAACTTCACTTACAAAGGCAAGGAATATACTCCGAAGACTTTCGCTGAATCACTCGGACTGAAAGCTGAAGATTATGTATCACTGACTTCATATACACACCATCCTTTCTATTCTCAATTCGCTATCGAGATTCAGGACAACTGGCGTAATGGTCTGTCCTACAATCTTCCGCTTGACGAGTTCATGGCTGTAATGGACAACGCTGTAAAGCAAGGATATACATTTGCATGGGGTAGTGACGTCAGCGAACAAGGTTTCACCCGTGACGGTGTTGCCGTAATGCCGGATGCTGCTAAAGGTGCAGAACTTACCGGCTCGGATATGGCTCGCTGGACAGGTCTGACTGCTGCCGATAAACGCAAAGAACTGACTTCCAAACCGCTTCCGGAAATGGAAATCACTCAGGAAATGCGCCAGACTGCTTTCGACAACTGGGAAACTACAGATGACCACGGAATGGTAATCTACGGTATCGCCAAAGACCAGAACGGAAAAGAATACTTCATGGTAAAGAACTCTTGGGGTACAAGTGGTAAGTACAAAGGTATCTGGTATGCATCCAAAGCATTCGTTGCTTACAAAACAATGAATATTCTGGTACACAAAGATGCACTTCCTAAAGATATAGCTAAAAAGTTGGGAATTAAATAAAAGAAATTCCTCCTTTATATAAAAAAGCCTCAGAAGTCAATAATTACTTCTGAGGCTTCTTTTATGGCTGAACACTTACACCTGTATTCACATCCGTGTAATTGGAAAATAACAAAAAGGAAAACAGATAAAAAAGGACGTTCCTGGGGAAAAAGGGGAAATGTGGGAACAGGAACGTCCTTAGAA
>NZ_JAHQUN010000027.1:0-73591 GCF_019052485.1 Bacteroides sp. MSK.20.82 | reverse complement strand
TTTAGGTTGTAAAAATACTCCTTTGAAAAGCGTCCTTTGGCATGCAAAACATTGAGAAACAGTGAATACAAATCCGCTTTGTTCTTATCGGTAAAAATTCGGTTACCTGCCGTCGTTTCCGAAACAGGCGGCTAACAGTCTGGTAACTGAAACGTCGCAATATTTTGTTTTCTTTTGCAGGTCTGTCTGTTCTGCAATTCTCGCAAAATGCTTAATTATAAACGTTTTACGTTTAATTATCGTCATTCTGTTTTTTATTGCATTTCTAAATATTACTTATGCGGCGCGTCACACATGGGCTACGATGGCTTATTATTGTGAGGTGCACCCCGGTGTCATTTCAGAAGCGATGGGACATTCATCTATCACTGTCACAGAGACTTATCTGAAACCTTTCAAGAATAAGAAAATTGATGAAGCGAATGTAATGGTCTTCTCTTCCTTTAGGAAGTCTTTCTCGGTAGGTAATTGTTTGAATTAAAGCCTGTTACTTTGTAGGTAACGGGGAGATAATACGCTGCAAAGATGAACATATTTTGGAAAACATGCAAACAAAAAAGATATTTTTTCTGATAAACTACTAAAAAAAGGAAATACACCAAACAAAACTGCGGATTTTTTGTGAAGAACACACCATGCTCTCTTATTATTGCAAAAGATTTCCCTCCCCTCTGCTGCTATTCTAAAGCAGGGGTTAAATATATTTTGATACTTATGTTTCTTGTCTACCCTTTAGACGCTTCTTCAGAAGTAGCTACAGGCTGTTTCCCGTTACCTACAAAGTAACGGGCGAATATTATTTGAACTTAGTGTTTAATAATATATTATTAATGTAATTTTTAAGTAGTTATGAAGAAAAAATTTATTAGAGTGATGTTTTTCGGAGCATTGGCGCTAACCACATTTTCATATGTAGGTTGTAAGGACTACGATGACGATATCGATCGGTTAGAGCAGAAGATAACCGAAAATGCCAACGCTATTGCGGAAATCAACAAGCTGATCGAAGGGGGATCTGTGATCACAAAAGTTGAGAACATTACCGGTGGTGTGGAAGTAACATTGAGCAACGGTAAGAGCTTTACCATTAAAAATGGTGATGCCGGAAAAGATGGTACTCAGTGGACGATTGGTGAAGACGGATACTGGTATCAAGATGGTAAGAAAACAGAGTTCAAGGCTAAAGGTGATAAAGGAGAACCGGGCACTCCGGGCGAGCCGGGAACTCCAGGTACTCCGGGTGAACCGGGAGAACCAGGACAGCCGGGTACTCCAGGTAAAGACGGTGATACCTATATTCCGGGTGAAGACGGATTCTGGTACAAGAATGAAGTGAAGCCGGAAAACAAGACTGATAAGACTTGGATTGTCCCAGGAGTTGTTTCTGTTGCTGATATGGGTGACTACTATATCTTCAGTAATCTGAAGAATGAAGCTGGTGAAGCAACTTCTGCTACAGTTTATAAATACTCTGCTACTTTTGTTTCTTCTTTAGTACATGTACCTTCAAATATCAATAAGGATTTAGGAGATGTTGTATTCTTGCCAGTTATTGCATATGATAACAACTCGAAGAATACGGCTGTGTATGAGTATAATAGTAGTAATCAACCATTATATCGTACTTTGGTTAATGGATGGGCGGAATATGAATATAAATTGAATCCTGCTAATGTAAATCCTCAATATTATACTGGAATATCGTTTGTTGAACAAACAGCTACAACAACTACCAGAGCTACTGAAGTTGGGTTACCTTTGGCTAAAGTAGTAACTACTACAGACCGTGGCAAATTGATAGTAAAGGCCTCTGCTGGTGATAACGCCAATAACCCAAATGCGTTCAAAATGTATAAAGATGATTCTGAACAGGGTACTGCTTATGATAATCCAGATGGCAAACCGATGAAAGAATCTACTAAATACGGTGAGGCTGGTAAAGTGAATATGCTTGCCTACATGGTTAAGAATACGAATGAACAACTTGGTGAGACTGCAAATATCAATGTAGTATCTGATTATGTTGCTACAAAACGTATGGTGGTTGAACAAGAGGAAACTACTATTGGTTTTGCTGTTGATGCAGATAAATATGCTGATCCTACAGTAAAAGCTCCGGCTCTTCCTTTGTTGTCTGATATGTACAAGAAGGCAGAAACTAAGGTAAACGATTATTTAGCAAGTCTTCCTGTTAATTTGAAATTTTTGTATACTGCTGATCCTTTGGATTTGGAACCATTGCTCACAGGTTTGGCAACAGAATTCCATACTAACACAGGCTTTGACGCAGATGAAAGTCAATATGTATTGACTGATCTTGGTTTTGAAAACGTAACATTCCAATATGAGGCAGTGAGTTATATGGATGCTGAAGTTGATCAGACAAAACGTTATCTGAAATTGGATGGTAGCAAAATTTCTGTAATCGACAAACAATCTGCTTCTATCGGGCGCCAGGCTGTTTTGAAAGTAAAGATGTATGTAGATGGCAAATTTGTTATGAGTAAGTTGATGAAGATTGAGTTTGTAGAACAAGAGCAACAGACTAAAGACTTTGTTAATACAGATTTGAAAGAACAGACGTTGGCTTGTACAGCTTTGTATGGTGGCGGTGCGAAGTTGGCAGCAGCTACTGCATATCAGACTGCTACTGTTGTGGAAGGTCTTAAGATAGACTTCGACCAATACTTTAATGCATTACAAGTAAGCAAAGCTAAATTCGTAGAATATTATGGTGGAGGTAATCCGACTGTGGAAGTAACGAAGGATGGCGTTAAATTTGATGGCTGGAGCTTTGATTCTGAAGAAGCAGGTAAGAATTTGACAATCGATTATTCTAACATCGAAGGATCTGCTATTACTGACAATAACAATGTATACTTCGGATTGAAGAACCAGTTGCGTGCCGGTACTTATGTGATTAAGTTTACTTATTCTACAACGAATACTGCACCTACATACAAAGCATTCACTATTACTGCTACATTGGTAGTGAAAGATCCTGTACATACATGGACTTATAACCCGTCAATGTGGGAAGGAACAGAGTATATGCTTGGTTATGGTCAACCGACTTCAGGAGACTATGGCGCACCGTTCTTGATGAAAGCTACTATCGAAGATGGATTCATGGATTCATGGGATGGTTGTGGTCAATGGGACTTCGAGTTAGTAACTACAGCTCCTGCAAGCGAGATGACTCTTACAACAGATATTGCTACTAATAAGCACGTACTGAATATCTTTGATAAGAAATGGATGGGCAAAAAGATTCGTGTCCGTGCCGTTGAGTATATTGAAACGAAAGATGCAGCGAAAAATAATCGTAAGATCAATAACATTGTATCAGCTACTAAGACTAGTGAATTTGACATCATGTTCGTTAATCCTGTAGTTTATGCTCAGGTAAATGCAGCGGCAGCTTGGTATTTGGTTGACAAAGCTAATACTACTGTCCTGAAGGAAGGTGCTTATCTGCCTATCTACCGCTTCGTTAAATTGTATGATATAAAGAGAGGTGAAACGAATGGTATGATGTTTGATGGAAGTCAAGAAGAGCCTTGGTTCGAAAGAAATGAGGTTGAGATTGGTAAAGGCCTGTTCAAGATGCATAAAGTAGAAGTTTCTTATAAACTTTCGGATAAGAATGATGCTATTGTACAGAGACATGCTTCAATACTTAAATCGACAGATGGTAAAGAAGTTGGCTTGCTGAAATGGAACAACGATGAAGGTGTATTGGTTGGTGATGTTGATCAGCCGATTATTATCGATGTAACGATAAAGAATTCATGGATGGGTCAACCGGAACAGACAACTACACAAACCCAAGAAATCACTGTATACGTTAAGAAAGCGGATACTAAGTATACTGTACCGGCTACAGGATTCCTTGGAACATTGGCTGCTCCTGAAGGATTAGGCTCATACGCTGATTTGAACTAACATTAACTTGTAAATAGTTTTAGAAGGGTATCTTCATAAGAGAGGGTACCCTTCTTTAATAAATATCTTATTTAAAGAAAAGAGATGAGCATGAATAAAAAGAAATTGTGGATAGCAGCGTTTTCTTTGCTATTTGGCAGTATAGCCGTCTCTGCACAAGAACAGAGAATTAAAGAAGAAGGTAAGACGGAATTCAAATCCCATTGGTTTATGCAGGTACAAGCTGGTGCTGCGCATACCGTTGGTGAGGCCAAATTCACTGATCTTATATCTCCTGCAGTTGCATTGAATGTCGGTTATCAGTTTGCTCCCGCATGGAGTGCTCGTGTAGGCGTTAGCGGATGGCAGGCTAAAGGTAGTTGGGTTGCTCCACGGCAGGATTATAAATATAAATATCTTCAAGGTAATGTGGATATAGTATCTGATTTGAGTACGCTGTTTTGTGGTTTCAATCCCAAGCGTGTATTCAATGGCTATATATTTGCCGGAGCGGGTCTTAACCGTGGCTTCGACAATGACGAAGCTGTTGCAATTAACGCAGCCGGTTACCCGATGGGCTATCTTTGGACAGAAGGAAAGTTTCTTGTTGCCGGGCGCTTAGGTCTGGGATGCAACTTGCGCTTGAATGACCGTTTGGCTATCAATATAGAAGGTAATGCCAATGTTCTTTCCGACAAGTTTAATTCGAAGAAAGCGGGAAATGCCGACTGGCAGTTCAATGCTTTGGTGGGTTTGACTATTAAATTTGGCAAAGGTTATAAAGAAATCCCGCCTGTGTATTACGAACCGGAACCGGTCGTGGTGGAACAACCGAAACCTGCTCCTGTGGTAGAGCAGCCACAACCTAGAAAAGAGGTAGTAGTACAGCTAATGAAACAGGATATCTTTTTTGCCTTGAACTCGGCTAAGATACAAGACGACCAAAAGTCTAAAATCAATATGTTGGTAGAATATTTGCAGAAGAATCCGTCTGCCAAGGTAAAAGTGACTGGCTATGCGGATGCTAATACAGGAAATTCTAAGATCAATAAAACACTGTCCGAAAAACGTGCAGCTAATGTTGCAGAAGTTCTGAAAACAAAAGGAATAACTCCTGATAGAATCATTGCCGATTCCAAAGGTGATACTGTTCAGCCCTACAAAACACCGGAAGAAAACCGGGTGAGTATCTGTATTGCTGAATAAATCATGTTGCTCAACCGATACGTAAGTAACGGATGCGACTACTTTGCGGGTATCTGTCTCTGTGAAGCGATTGATAGTCGTTTTTCCCCACTAAGGATTTCCCCACTATAGTCCTTAGTTTATTTTAGTGAAGAGAGGAAAGGTCTGCACTTGCGAAAGACCGGACTTTTCGCTAACTCTATTCAAGGGACGTTCCTAATTTCCCCTTTTTCCCTGGGAACGTCCCTTTTTATTGCATATCATTGATGATAATTCTTCCCCATATAAAACTTAAGATATATACAAAAATGTCACACGCCCAATAGCACTTTGGGATTTTGAACAAATATATCCCTATCTTTGTCTTTTAAGATTTAGGGAAATAGAAAGAAAAGGTGTTATGGAAGAAGCATGGGAAAGGGAATCTTCTTCCTCTTAAAACAGCCTTTTAAGTATCATTTAAATTCGTATAATAATGGGGAATTTAATTTCATTCATGAAAGACGTAGCCGATGGGCTGCGGGAAAGTGGGAATTATGGGACCGCCCATATTTACAGGAGTAGTATGAGAGCCGTCATTTCATTCCACGGAAGTGGGAATCTTCCTTTTCGGAAAGTGAATCAGGAGTTTCTAAAAAAATTCGAAACGTATTTGCGTGGAAAAGATTGTAGCTGGAATACGGTTTCCACCTATATGCGCACATTACGTGCAGTGTATAACCGAGCGGTTGACCGACATCTTGCTCCTTATGTGCCTCATCATTTTCGTTATGTCTATACAGGGACGAGGGCTGACAGAAAACGTGCACTGGACAAAGAGGATATGGAACGATTGATGGCAAAGCTGCCGAATCAGCTTTATTCCGGAATCAGAGACTTACAACGTACACGTGCCTTCTTTTTATTAATGTTTATGCTTCGCGGCATTCCATTCGTAGACCTTGCTTACTTGAAGAAGCGTGATATAGAAGGGAATGTCCTGACTTATCGCCGAAGAAAGACCGGCAGAATGCTGACCGTAACTCTTCTGCCCGAAGCAATGAAACTGATCAGGCAATACATGAATACTGATCCTGCCTCTCCTTATCTTTTTTCGCTGATCGCCAGCAAGGAAGGAACAGAAGAAGCGTATCGTGAATATCAGCTGGCCCTTCGTTATTTTAATAGTCAACTGGTGATTCTGAAAGGAGTGTTAGGATTGACTGCTGACTTAAGTTCATACACTGCTAAACACAACCAATTCTCTATCTAACTGAAAATAAAATAGTTATCACTCACTTTGTAGATAATAGGTAACACTTTAGAAACGAGCGAATTACAATATTCTGTTTTATTCTGCATCAACTCAAAGAAGCTTTTTTTCAGGACAAAAATACCAAAGACGCTGACAATTAGCAAATATCTCCGGTAAGATTTGCATGTTTTAACTCCGTTTTTCATCTTCAATTAAAAAGATCGAGGTTTTCCTGCATAGTGTCGTGGCGAAAGAGACCGGCAATATCTTCTGAATGACCGACAGATCCCTATTCTCCAACCCCAACAAGTTTAGTTGTACAATGGAACTAATAGAGAAGGAGGTCAATAACTCCAGAAGAGGATTTCATTCTGCATTTCAAGAACAAATACAGCAATACTTATCCTCTTGCATGGATGCTTGTGGACATGTTGTCAATGGGCATCGTAACTAGCATCCATGAAAATATAAAATCCAATCCATTGAAAAAAGATTACGGTGTGCTATGATCTATCCGTTCCCGTTTTCACTTCGTGGCTGACAGTCATAATCCTTATAAGAAATTCCTGCTGTCATCATACAAGGGTATAAAACAAGCAGTACGCCATCAATCCGATGGTAGTCCGGAGGATGCAATTCCCTTGGATAAACGATATGATATCACTACACAGGACATTTTATGAAATCTGCATCATTTAGTGGTTTATCAACATTATATCGCTGGACAACGATATGAAACAGCATTTCCAAAAGTTACTGGGTTAATATCCGAAATATTGACAGCAAGTCAATGAACATTCCCCTGGATTGGCAGGATGAGCCTTTGCGGAGAATATAAAATCCACCTTTCATCTATATTTCTTTTGTAAAAAGAACAGATGTTGGAAGATGGTTGCTCCTGCTCTATACGGATAAGGCACAAGAAACTTAAAGTCAGACTTCCTTGAACCACAGATGTTGCAACCACCACAGTTATTACAATATTTTTAATTTCATTTATAAAAAGACTTCCTGCTTCTTGGCTTTATTGGAGTCTTAGATTCCTTCATTTATATCTTAAATAATTCAGCTTGCATATCCTCCCACTCCCAATAACGGTGTTGTTCGCAATCCTGCAATTTAATCTTAGATTCAAGAAGTTCTTTTTCTTCTTCATTTATTTTACAGGAGTGTTCCAACTTTCTTGATGACCTTATTGAGTGCTTATAACCATAATAAATACAATTTTAGTAATGTTACAGGATTATACGGTGATCTCCCTTCTGATTGAAGTTTGACATGTTTAACCCCAAGTTTATCTATAGGCAAGATATCCACAAATAAATCGATAATCCTTGCCCAAGAATCTGGAGCAACCAATTGTTCAAGAGTTATCATTTGAATTTGATTTTCTGTTTCCTCCTACTATGTAGTTTATAGATATATTGTTTAGTTTCTTTCCATAAATATACGAAGAACCAATAATTCAATATAGCGTCTAAGGTTTTTGCACAGACTCTCGGTGGAATACATTTCCATGATATCTGCTCCATAACGACCGTGATGTTCGTGCAGCATTCTTTCGAATGCACTGATTACAGGCCGTACCACCGTACAGAAAATATCATCCTTACTTTTGAAGTAGTTATAGATATTGCTCAACCCTACCTGTGCTTCTTGCGCAATTTCACGCATGGAAGCCTTCGGAAAGCCGTTTTCGAGGAATACCTTTTCGGCAGCTTTCAAAATTTCTTTTTGTATGTCATCTTTAGAGTATTGCATAAGTTTTATTTCTCGACTGCAAAGTAGGGGAGAATCCGCGTTTTCTGAAATACCCATTAATGATGGTTTTTTGTTAGATTTTTATAAAAATCACAATTATTGGGTATTGCCAAGGTCGCTGAAAGCATGCAACTTTGCGCGTATAATCTAACTATAAACTACTATATGGTGAAACTAACGAATCATAAAAAGACAATTGACAGACCTTTAGGTTGTAAGAGATGGGGAATAATAGCTATTATTATTATTATTTTTGCAGGTAGCTTATCTTTTTTACTGTACTCTTACTTTTCGCATGATGCTGATAATCCTCAGTGTAACTGTTTGCTATGTATGCTTAATCATGTTCCTGAAGAGGGAGAGTACATTTATAACCGCTATTTGATATTTATTAGTTTTATCTGGATTGCTGTGATCTTTGCGGCTATCTTTTTAGTGAATTACTGCTTTGTAAAAAAGAACAAAAAGAAATAGTGTTCGTTTAAGTACCTACTTATTATTATTTTTAATAACACAATACTCATATTTGGGTATTGCCCGCCTTTTTAACTCCCTCTACTTTTGCGCCAACAAAATTTAAGATAAAAGATGAAAAAATTAACTTGCTTATTCGCCTTAGGTTTCTTGCTTTTTAACAATACTTTACGGGCTAATGAACCCGAAAAAGTAACCTCAACAGAAGAGGTATCTGAAACTGCGGCAAAGAAAGAGAGAATAAAACAGGTAACAAAAGATGACGACTACGAAAAGTTCCGTTTCGGTGGATACGGAGAGATGGTAGCAAAGTTTATGAATTACGGAACGAATCGTTTCTATGGTGGGGTCGATAACAGTGATCACCGCAATACCATTGCGATTCCTCGTTTTGTGTTGGCTTTTGACTACAAGTTTAATTCCAAGTGGATACTGGGTGCTGAGATAGAGTTTGAAGCAGGAGGTGTAGGTCTTGAAACTGAACTTGAGAATTCAGAAAACGGTGAGTATGAGACAGAAATGGAAAAGGGTGGAGAAGTCGCTCTTGAGCAGTTTCACATTACCCGTCTGATACATTCGGCTTTCAATATTCGTGCCGGTCATTTGATTGTACCTATGGGATTGACCAATGCACACCATGAGCCTATCAACTTCTTTGGAACATCTCGTCCTGAGGGTGAAACCACAATTATTCCTTCTACCTGGCATGAGACAGGATTGGAATTCTTCGGTTCTTTTGGTAAAGGATATGCGCGTTTTGATTATCAGGCAATGATTGTTGCCGGCTTGAATGCTGATGGTTTTGGTCGCGATAACTGGGTTGCCGGTGGTAAGCAGGGACTCTTTGAACAAGATAACTTTACTTCACCTGCTTATGTAGCACGTCTGGACTATAAAGGGGTATCGGGGTTGCGTGCAGGTGTTGCTTTTTACTATTGTAATGACGTGACGGCCAATGCTGATAAGAATTATAAGTATAGCAGTGTAGGCCGCTCATCAGTGAAAATTTACTCTGCCGATGCACAGTATAAAAATAAATATGTTACCGCTCGTGGTAATATCATTTATGGTGATTTAGAGAATTCTTCCAAGATCAGCAAGGTTACTCTTTCCAATAACTCCAATTATTATCACGGTGCTATGCGTAATGTAGCTAAGAATGCCCTGTGCTATGGCTTGGAGGCTGGTCTTAACCTGAGTGCTTTCTTCTCGCAGAAGAAATGTCCGGTTATTTATCCTTATGCCCGTTATGAATACTACAACCCGCAGGAAGAGGCAGAAGGTTCTGCTACAATGGAGAAGCGCTGTCAGGTAAGCAAATGGACGGCAGGAGTTAACTGGTTTGCATTGCCGAATCTGGTTGTAAAGGCCGATTATACTACCCGTCATATTGGTACGAACAAGGTATTTGGATCGACTAAATATAACAATGAAAATGAATTTGCTATCGGTATAGCTTATGTCGGTTGGTTTACCAAGAGATAGTTCAAATAGGTATTTATAATTAATTTAATGTTTAAGTAATATGAAAAAGTTTTTTTATTTGTCGGCTCTTTCATTGGGCATGATGTGTTCCATTACGGCTTGTAGTGATGATGACACTACGACTATAGACGCTAAAAATCTTGACTATACGGCGGAGAATGCAAGTAGTTGGGGAAATTACATGCGAGTAGTTGCACAATTGTTGGTGAATGATGCTACTGCTCTTTATGATGACTGGGCGGTTAAATACAACGAAGGTGGAAGTTATGCAGATTTCTTTAAGAATCAAGATGCTTTGACGAGTGTTGAGCAGTTGATTGACGGCTGTGTAGACATTGCCAATGAAGTAGGTACTGCCAAAATTGGTGACCCTTACGATCTTTTCATACATAATAATGAAGAAAAGGCTTTGTATGCTGTAGAGTCATGGTATAGCTGGCATTCTCGTGAAGACTATCGTAACAATATCTATTCTATTCGCAATGCTTATTACGGAACACGTACAGGGGCTATTAGCGAGTTATCTCTCTCAAAAGCAGTAGCCGCGGTAAATGCTAATCTTGATACTGAAGTAAAAAAAGCGATTGATGACGCAGCAGCAGCAATTTGGGCTATCCCGAGTCCTTTCCGCAACAATATCAATAGTCCGGAAGCAGTAAGTGCTATGGAAGCTTGTGCCACTTTAGAGGGAGTACTCAAGGGTAGTTTGAAGAGTTGTATCGAAGGTATTGATAAAACAGTGTTGGCTGAAGTCGTAAAAAATTATGTGGATGTAGTTGTATTACCTACTTACTCTGATTTGAAAGCGGGAAATCAGGCTCTTTTCGATGCTGTTGAGACATTCCGTACTTCTCCCAGCAATGCTAACTTCAAGGCTTGCGCCACAGCATGGCTTGCTGCTCGTACACCGTGGGAAACCAGTGAGGCATTCCTTTTTGGTCCGGTTGCCGACAAAGGTCTTGACCCCAATATGGATAGCTGGCCACTCGATCAGGATGGTATCGTACAGATCCTGACTTCCGGTAACTATTCAGACTTGAACTGGGATGGTGACTATGATGAAGAAGATGATAAAATTGCCGGTGCACAAGCTTTGCGTGGTTACCACACTTTGGAATATTTGATCTTCAAAGATGGCGAAGCCCGTACCATTCAGTAAGATTTTTACTTGTTAGAAATCAGATTTTGCGGAAACAGTGGGATAATGAATATTCTGTTGTTTCCGCAACATCTGCGTTAAAAAGATAAATGTTAGTTACGTATTTTGCAATAATAATTCAATAACGAATGAATGGCTTATTAAAATACTCATTTCCAATCTGTTTTTCGCTTCTGGCATTGTTTGCCTGCGAGGATGATGGAATTGATGTGGATAATATAGAAGTACCTGCCGGCTTTGCCCTCTCTGCCGGTACTGCTACCAACTTCCTGACTTCCTCTTATGCTTATGACAGGTCGGCTGACTGGATAACAGGGGCATACGATAAACGTTTCACCCGTGGTGACAAATTGTATGATGATATCCGCACCAGTAGTAATGGAATAGGTGGAGGACTGGGACCGGTTTATGCCGGTTATTCTTGTGGTAGCTGTCACCGAAATGCCGGACGTACGCAACCTACTTTGTGGAGCGAAGGTGGTTCCGGTAGCTCCGGCTTTTCGTCTATGTTGGTTTATATTAGTCGTAAGAATGGAGCTTTCTTTCAGGATTATGGACGTGTGCTTCATGATCAGGCTATTTATGGTGTGAAGCCCGAGGGAAAACTGAAAGTGGAATATACCTATGAGACTTTCCAGTTCCCTGATGGTGAGACGTATGAACTTTGCAAACCCAATTATTCTATTTATGAATGGTATGCGGACAGCATCAAACCCGAAGACCTGTTCTGTACGGTGCGTATTCCTCTGCGCCACGTAGGTATGGGACAAATGATGGCGCTCGATCCCACTGAAATTGAAGCTTTGGCTGCTAAAAGCAATTATCCGGAATATGGTATCAGTGGCCGTTGCAACTATATCTCCGAGAGAGGAATGAGAAGTTTAGGCTTGTCCGGTAATAAAGCACAGCATGCCGACCTGACAGTGGAACTTGGTTTCTCCAGCGATATGGGAGTTACGAACAGCCGCTATCCCGAAGAAATCTGTGAAGGACAGGCACAAGTAAATCAAGGCAGTATGATGGGACTTTCTTATGCCCAGTTGGATGTATCTACGGAAGAAATGGAGAATGTAGATCTCTACATGCAGAGCCTTAGTGTTCCGGCACGTCGCAATGTGAATAATGAACAAGTGATCAAGGGTGAGCAGAATTTTTATAAGGCGAAGTGCCATCTCTGCCATGTAACCACCTT
The DNA here is from genome assembly GCF_019052485.1 of Bacteroides sp. MSK.20.82. Taxonomy (NCBI): domain Bacteria; kingdom Pseudomonadati; phylum Bacteroidota; class Bacteroidia; order Bacteroidales; family Bacteroidaceae; genus Bacteroides; species Bacteroides sp. MSK.20.82. The sequence continues at coordinate 61,177 of NZ_JAHQUN010000027.1, read as the reverse complement.
GCACACAAAACCACGTGGTTCTATACTGCTGAACGGAACCCGCCTTCCTTGGCTGGGTAGTCAGACAATTCATCCATATTCGGACTTCCTGCTTCATGACATGGGCTCTGAAATTATGGGCGTAGGACTGAATGATAACTATGTAAGCGGTTTGGCCCGTGGCAACGAATGGCGTACGACTCCGCTTTGGGGTATCGGATTGCAGGAAACTGTGAATGGTCATACTTACTTCTTGCATGATGGGCGCGCCCGCAACTATATTGAGGCTATCATGTGGCACGGTGGTGAAGGTGAAGCATCGAAGAATCTCTTCAAAAAGATGAGTAAAGAAGATCGTAATGCTTTGGTCGCATTTCTGAAATCATTATAAAACAAATAACGAACAATAAAACCAATAAGTATTATACAAGCAATTATGAAGAAATTAATTTTAATGGTTGTAATGGCTGCCCTTTCGTTGGCTGCTATGGCACAGCATGAAGAAGATACAGAAAACGGTGTAGTGTCACTTGCCGGAAGAGAGGGATTTACGATAGAAACCAAGAAGGGAGACTTTGTATTCAAGCCCTATCTGTTGGTACAGACTTGTGCAAATTTCAATTGGTATGATGATGAAGGCCTGGATAAGGCATACAATCAGGATAATGTAGCTAATTCCGGTTTCTCAATTCCCTATGCTGTATTGGGCTTCACTGGTAAAGCTTTTGGTAAAGTAGCCTTTAATCTTTCTATCAATGCGGCTGCCAGTGGGGGAGCATTGCTTCAACAAGCATGGTTCGATGTGCAACTTAAAAAACAGTTTGCCGTGCGTGTCGGTAAATTCAAAACACCTTTCTCACATGCTTATCTGACGACGTTGGGCGAAACATTGTTGCCGCAGTTGCCAGTATCATTGACTTCCGCCATCATTCTGCCTTATTCCTTGAATGCGGTAACGCCTAACATCGGTACCGGTTTTGACCTCGGTGTTGAAATTCACGGATTGTTAGCTGATAAATTTGGCTATGAAGTAGGTTTATTCAATGGTACCGGTTCTTCTGTAAATACAGCTACAAAAACTCTGAGTGATGATTGGCATATTCCTTCTTTACTGTATGCGGGACGCTTTACTTATATGCCTAAAGGTGTGATGCCGTCCACCCAAGGTAATCCTAACCGTTTGAATGAAGATAAGATCATGTTCGGTGTATCGGCTTCAATCAATGTGGAAAGTGAGAATGAAAGTACCAATGATACCCGTGTGGGAGTGGAATTTGCCATGTTAAAGAATAAACTGTATCTGGGCGCCGAAGCATACTATATGAATGTGGGCTTCACCGATCGTCAGAAAATAAATGAGACATACAATTACCTGGGTGGTTATGTACAGGGCGGCTACTTTGTAGCTCCCCGTTTGCAGGCTGCCTTGCGTTATGACTTCTTTAACCGTAACGGTACCAGCGATGACGGATTTCTGAATATGCCGGCTGTGGGTGTGAATTATTTCTTTAAGGGTTGTAACCTGAAACTCCAGGCTATGTACCAGTATATTGCCCGTACGGGGCACGATACACAGCTCGACCGAGATAATGATAATTTAGGTCTGGCCACTCATTCTGCAACAGTAATGCTGCAATATACTTTCTAAAAAAACAAAGAGAGTAGTTATGAAGAAATGTATATTATTCTTTGCTGCTATCTGGATGACACTCTGCTTCTGTTCATGTGATGATGGAAGAATCTATGAGAAGGAGATAGAGGTGCAGCGTGGTGGCCGAGTCCTAAAGTTGACAGGTCGTTTCAGTGGTATCAGCAATTGGACGGATGATTATAGTGTCGTTGTGGCAGGCTTCAATGATAAAAGTGAATACGCTGTTATAACGAAATCACTGCCAGTCAATGTAACCGACGGAACAGATATCGTTATGACACTGGGAGGTATCAGTGATGAAGTGAAATCACTCAAATTGTGTGTTATCAGTCGTCTGCGCGAATGTATTGTCGAATTTAAGACGATGGAAGATGAAGAACTCGCAGCTATTACAGATACTATATTAATGGATGTGGGAACACTGGACGTGGGTATGTTCAGTTCCATCCAGTCACAGGTTTTCGATAAAAGATGTGTAGCGTGCCATGGGCAGACCGGTTCTGCATCGGGTAATTTATTTCTGACGGAGGGTAAGAGCTATCATGCGTTGGTCAACCAGCCGGCGCATAAGAATAGTGATATACTATTGGTGAAGCCCGGCAGTGCAGAAGAGAGTTTTCTACATCTGGTCTTGAACAGGGCTGGTGATACGAGTATGAACCATACCGATATGCTGTCAGAAGATGAGCAACCCTTATTGAAACTGATAGATAATTGGATAAACGAAGGTATTTTTTTGAATAACGAGTAAACGATATTGGAAATGAACAACAAAAAACAACCAACCAATCAATCAGAGAATACATTAACCGAGATTTTTAAATATGAAGTAAAAGAAGGCGTTTCAGAGTTTCATGTAATGATTCACTCTACCCGGCCGGAAGACACTTATGAAGAACAATTAAATGCAGTAGCCAATGCCTACAATGATTTGCTTGCAGGTGAATTGAAAGGTGCCATGGCTGTGTTTAAACGTTATTTTCTGAGTGATACCGCCAATCAGGCTGACCTCCTGCTGGCTATCACTACCGAAAGTTCCGACTGTGCTCTTTCCGTGGTAGAGCAACCCCCTTTGGATGGGACGAAAATAGCTTTGTGGGCTTATTTACAGACCAATGTGCAGACACAAGTGCTGCACAACGGATTGTTTGAAGTAAAGCACAATGCGTACCGCCACCTGTGGGGAGGCAGTGTTTTCAATCGTGCCGCAAATTCTGAGTACCAGACCCGTTTGTTGCTGAATGACTACGCGATGCAACTTATGGAACAAGGATGTAAATTGGCGGATAACTGTATCCGTACCTGGTTCTTCGTACAGAATGTGGATGTGAATTATGCCGGTGTGGTAAAGGCGCGTAATGAGGTTTTCGTCACTCAGAACCTGACGGAAAAAACACACTATATTGCCAGTACAGGTATCGGCGGACGTCATGCTGATCCTAAAGTATTGGTGCAAATGGATACCTATGCTGTGGCAGGCTTAAAGCCGGAACAGATACACTTCCTTTATGCTCCTACGCATCTGAATCCTACTTATGAGTATGGTGTCAGCTTTGAACGCGGAACGTATGTCGATTACGGTGACCGGCGTCAAGTGTTTATTTCAGGTACGGCAAGTATCAACAATAAAGGGGAAGTAGTATACCCCGGCGACATCCGTAGGCAGACGGAACGGATGTGGGAAAATGTAGAAGCCTTGCTGAAAGAGGCGGAGTGCACGTTTGATGATTTGGGGCATATGATTGTTTACTTGCGTGACATTGCAGACTATGCAGTTGTGAAGAGTATGTATGACAAGTGTTTCCCAGATACTCCTAAAGTATTTGTACATGCGCCTGTATGCCGTCCCGGATGGTTGATCGAAATGGAATGTATGGGAGTTAAGGCTTTGAAGAATAAGGAATATGCACCTTTTTAATCTGAAGAAAAGTCTCGTCTCCTTATATATCTGTCTGGTGGCTTTACTTGCTGTGGTGACCTTTGTGGAGCATGTACGCGGAACAGAGTTTGTAGAAAAGTATGTTTATCATACAGTTTGGTTTTGTTGTTTGTGGGGAGTACTTGCTGCATTGGCAGTTGTCGTGTTGGTTAAGCGGCAGTTGTGGCGGCATCTCCCGGCATTGTTGTTGCATGGCTCCTTCCTTTTTATCTTGGTGGGAGCCATGATTACATTTTCATGCAGCAAGAAAGGATATATGCATCTCACAGTAGGCACTGAGGTGGGAACTTTCATAGACCAAGACAGTAAGCGGGTGATCGAATTACCATTCACATTGTGTCTGGACAGTTTCCGGGTGGAGTATTATCCGGGGACGGAGGCTCCGGCAGATTATGTCAGCTATATCCGGGATGCGGAACCAGTTTCCATGAATCGTATCCTCTCTCGTCAGGGGTATCGCTTTTACCAGTCTTCTTTTGATGATGATAAGGAGGGGAGTTGGTTGTCAGTGAATTATGATCCGTGGGGAATAGGGGTTACGTATGCAGGATATATTTTGCTGGGTATCTCCATGTTGTGGATGCTTGTCGGTCGCAGTGGAGAATTCCGTAGATTACTCAGGCATCCATTGCTTCGGAAAGGGGGAATGTTTGTGTGGTTGCTCATGGCTGTGGTAACGGTGGTGCAAGCAGAAAACAGAAGCCTTCCGGCACTTGCACTCAGGCAGGCGGATAGTCTGGCATTCAAACAAGTGATTTATCATGATCGCGTAGTACCTTTTAATACTCTTGCACGAGACTTTGTATTGAAACTGACCGGAAAACCTTCTTATGGTGGTATGACACCCGAACAGGTTGTCGGAGGTTGGCTACTTCGTCCGGAGGTTTGGCAGAATGAACCGATGATTTATATAAAGAGTGCGGAACTTCGTCATTTACTCCGGTTATCGTCTTCTTATGCCCGTCTTACTGATTTGTTTGATGGACAAAACTATCGATTGCAGGAATTTTGGAAGGGTGGACAAAAGCCACATATGAAAATGACTTCGTTGGAAAAGGCTATCATGGAAACGGACGAAAAGGTAGGATTGATACTGATGCTACGGAGTGGAACACTTATCCATCCTTTACCGGAAGATGGGAGTATAAAACCACTATCTGACGTAAAAGTGCAGGCTGAAATATTGTACAATCGTATTCCATTCAGCAAACTGTTGTTCATGTTCAATCTGACTGTAGGGATGCTGGCATTTTTCTATTTACTTTATTGCAGCATGCATCGTTCGGCAGGTAAGGCATGGAGCGTTTTTACAGTTGCACTTTATGCAGCATTCCTTTTTCAACTCTTTGGCTACTGTTTGCGGTGGTATGTTGGCGGACGTATTCCGTTGAGCAATGGATATGAAACCATGCAATTTATGGCACTGTGTACACTTCTGCTTGCATGCATATTCCGGTGTCGCTTCTCTTTTACGTTGTCTTTTGGATTGCTCATTTCGGGTTTTGCCTTGTTGGTAGCTTATCTTGGGCAGAACAATCCTCAGATCACTCCTCTGATGCCTGTGTTGCTGTCTCCCTGGTTAAGTATTCATGTTTCTCTGATTATGGTATCTTATGCATTGTTTGCCTTTATGATGCTAAATGGATTACTGGCATTCTGCATAGGAGGTTGGCGAAAAAAGGCAATCGATTCGGAGATTCAGGAACAGCGTAAGGTCCGTGTGGAGCAATTGATGCTTTTCAGTCGGTTGATGCTCTATCCGGCAGTATTTTGTCTGGGGGCGGGAATTTTTATTGGTGCTGTGTGGGCAAATGTTTCATGGGGGCGTTATTGGGCCTGGGACCCGAAAGAAGTCTGGGCTTTGATCTCCTTTTTAATCTATGGTGCGGCATTCCACGGACCATCGCTTGCCGTCTTCCGGCAACCCCGGTTCTTCCATGCTTATATGGTGTTGGCTTTCCTTACGGTGCTGATGACTTACTTCGGAGTAAATTATCTGCTGGGCGGTATGCATAGCTATGCCTGATTATCTTTCTATTTTCGGATGATATAATAAAAATGCCTGCGGAATTCGCCTATGCACCCAAAGAGAACGCCCGGTACGTGTTTTCCGGGTAGGGGCAGGCCGGCTCCCCCCCGTATCAGCGTGACCGTGCCGGAAGAGGTGAGCCAACAGGAGGACCTGCTGGTAGCCCGGTCATCTGAGCTCGGGGGAAACAGTAACACGGCTGTTGCACTGACCTTCAACCATGCACTGACCGCCGTCAGATTCGTGTGCGGGAATGATATGCGGGAAGGTACGGTCAAGCAGGTCCGTTTGAAAAACGTTTATTCCAGAGGAACTTACAATATGGGGACACAAACCTGGAGCGGTTTGGATACTCCCGCCTCCTTCTCACAGGCATTGGATAAAGTGACGACAGGAACAGCTGACGAGGCGCTCACGAGTGAGGCGCAGACCTTTATGATGCTGCCCCAGCGGTTTCCTGAGGGCGCGCAGATAGAAGTCTTATTCACAGACGACACCCATACAGGCCACACTTTAATAGCCGATATAAAAGGAAGTGAGTGGCCGATGGGCAAGACTGTGACCTACAAAATATCCAGTAGTTCTCTCAACTGGACTTACACGCTTGATGTCACTGCCCTGGCCGATTTTACATATACCGGTGGTACACAGCAATATTGTGTTACCAGTTACAGGCAAAACGCCCAAGGGGAAAAAGAAGCTGCCGAATGGACCGCACAATATGCAGAAGACGGAACCACGTGGACAGACACCAAGCCGGTATGGCTTACCGCATTCACGGCATCTGGTACCGGCGGTGAATTTGCGCAACCTTGTGATGCGACGGTCGAGGCGCAGACCGGAATATCAAATGATTTACATGAGAATGCTTTGAAGGCGGCCACAGCCAAGGGATCGGAAACCACACCGTATAACCTTTCCAACAACACCGGGGGGAATACTGTTGAGAACACTGCCAACTGTTACGTGGTCAACGCTCCCGGTTACTATTCTTTGCCGCTGGTATATGGCAATGCGATCAAGAACTCAGCCACGAACGCTTCCGCGTATACCTCCACGGTGACAGGAACCAATATCCTGAATCCTTTCATCAACCATGCCGGGAACGGGATCACGGATCCATACATCAGCGGTAATGGATGTACGCCGGCCAAGGCCGAACTGGTCTGGCAGGATGCGATGAACCTGGTTACGGATATAAAATACAATGCCGATTCCAATGGCGGCAATATCTCTTTCAAAGTGGACCGTTCTTCCATCCGGCAAGGCAATGCCGTCATTGCGATCAAGGATGTGAGTGATGCCATCCTCTGGTCCTGGCATGTCTGGGTTACAGACGAAGACATTAACAATGTGATTGAGATAACCAATCATCAAAACGTAAAATATAATTTTATGCCCGTTAATCTGGGACAATGCGACGGTAATACCATCACCTATGAAGAACGGAGTTGCAAGGTAAAATTCATTGCCGGGGACCAGAGTAAGGAAATAACCATCAAGCAGTTGGCGAACGTAATCGCTACCGGAAGTAATGCTCCTTTTTATCAATGGGGACGTAAAGATCCGCTCTACCCTTCGAACGGAATGGGTAACACAACCAAAATCTGGTATGACAAGGAGGGAATTCCATCTACAGCAAATCCTATGAAAGGAACCTTTTCGGCCGGGAATGATTGTATCAAGAACTGTATTCTCAATCCTAATCTGATGCACAATAGATATAATGGAGATTATACCTATTACAACCTGTGGAGTGCCGATAATAAAACAACTTCTGCCAATGACAATCCTGTTAACAAGACTATTTACGATCCGTGTCCCGTTGGTTTTAAACTTCCTGCCAGTAACGCTTTCACAGGATTTACCACAACAGGAGAAAGTGTATCATCTTCCACTCAAGTTAACGGTACCTGGAGTAGTTCGGAAAAAGGTTGGTATTTTTATACAAATTCCGAAAAAACACAGAGCATTTTCTTCCCGGCGTTAGGGTATCGTAGTTATTCCACTATGCGGCCAGGTAGTATCGGGACACAGGGTTGCTTCTGGTCGGCACATCCGGTAGCGAAGGGCAATAATTATTACCTTAGAACTAGCTCAGTAGACGTACAGCCAACATATATGGTCGATCGGGGATTCGGGTATGCGCTCCGTCCTTGCCAAGACTAAAGGGTTGCAATAAAAACAAGGAGCTGCTTACTAACACAGTTGCAGCTCGAGAAAGAACACGGCACAGAGGGAAAAAAGGTAAGTCAAATTAGCCGAAGCGGAGAACATGATTCATTGCTTCGGCTTTTTCTCATCTATGTTTGGAACTCATCAGCGTCTTTCCTTAGCTCCCGAGCTGTTTATTGAGCAGCTTTACACGCTTTCAGCGTTTCTTTCTACTTCCTTCTGTCGTACTCAGAATCGATCACAGAATCGGTTCGGTTCCGGATGAATCCGTTATCTCTCTACTAGTTGCATTTGATTTCCAGCATATCAAAGGCTCTCCTCTACTTCCCCCCACATCAACAAATAACGGTATTTCACATTATTATCCTGCACTCGTTGCATCCACTGCGGTTTTCCCACTTTTTATCACTAACTTTATAGATAAAATCCCTCCGAAGAGAATTGCCAATGACACGATCAGGAAATACTCGGAATGGGAAATATATGGGAGAGGATAAAAGGAGATATCATACTATAACGAATATATTACAATATAATCTGATCCCTGATTTTTTTACTATATTTGCAAAGTATTGTATAACATTTAAAAATATGACCATGGAAAAAACATTTGCACAAATCAGTGAATTGTTTGATCAATTTTCAAAAGATGCCAGCCTCCAGGTAGAAAAAGGAAACAAAGCTGCCGGAACCCGTGCCCGCAAAGCATCACTCGAACTTGAAAAACTCCTCAAACGTTTCAGAAAAGAGTCACTCGAAGCCTCGAAGTAATTTTTACTCTGGTCTCGACGGTATGGAAATGGCGGCATAGCGTGTACCATATCGAAAAAAAACTTTTCGTTTCACAGCGGGGAGGCTTTATTAGTTGTGATAAAATTAAATATCAATTATGTGAAATTTCTATTTCGCTTCTGAAAAAACAACTCTACTTTCGTATATCTGTTGGATTCCGCAGGTGTATAGTCGGCAATTTCTCCTTAACTAATTCTGATAATACGTTCGGCCGATATTCCATGTCATTCCAGTTCTGTAGCAACCAAGCAAGCTCTTGATATATTCAAAGAATCGTTGATACCTGATGTACCAGTAGAACTGTCGGCAGCACCAGTTACTCTCACGGATAAACTGTATTTTTTCGTTACACGGGCCAGTTCGTTAAAATTAAGCCTTTGTGAGGTATCCTTTAGGACACCGTATTGGAAGCAAAAAAGAAATAGATAGGTGTACCAATACATTCCCCATCAGCGTATGAAAAAAACATTGGAATCCATAGAAAGGGTGTCCTGAAAGCCAAACTGCATATTTCGGGAAATCGTATAATTACATGATGGCTTTCCACTTTCAGATTGAAAGGTTGTCGTGTCAAGAAGTGATGAACCGCTCCAATAGCTATGCTTCAGCCCTCCACGAAGTGAGTTCAAACCGCTGTAAGCGTTATTGGATATGTACATCTAGTTATATTATATTTATAAAAATATCAAAAACAATAAGTTACAATATACCATAAGAAGCTATTTTTATTTATCCGAACACAAAGTTATGCTTTAAAAATAAAATGTCAAGGCTGAAATGAATTATGATTTTTTAAATATGCTAAATTGCTTCTGTTTTAATACTGTTGTCTTTTCACTTATAAACATACCAACTCCGGAGGCAAAGGCTGGGATGGTTTGTCGGCATATTCGCCGTTAAACCGTCCTGTTTTCGTTTAACGAAAACACAACTTGCTGTCCCCTAATGGGGACAACGTTTTGAATATCACGCTATATCCATATAGTGCTATAAAGCCTTTTGTCAGGGGAAAAATGCATACGGTTTCTGCCATTTTTTCCGCATTTCCGGTTTTTTGAATGTAAATGTTTCCCCACAGAACATGCGTCTTCCCACTATACTGCTATAACTATATAGCCATATAAAAGAATCAGAAATTAAAATATCATTGATTGACAGCATAATTCACCGATTTACGGGAATGTCTTCTGTAGTCTTTAGTCCGCTATACCACTATCAGTATAGCTTTAGTTATCTCTATTTCGAGGTCATCCTCTATGCAGCTCACCATATCATGTTATATCACTATCAGCATATCCCCGTTTATCCTTATTCCGATGTCACGCCCTATACCGCACGGCATTCGTTTGGAACCCTGATGCTGTCCTCCGGCATCCCGATAGAGAGCATCGCCAAGATGATGGGCCATACGAACATCAACAGTACGCAGGTCTATGCATAGGTTACCGACCAGAAGATATCCGGTGACATGGACCGGCTGATGAAAAGAAGACAGAAAGGGAGTACGGTCCCCCTAACGGAAATATCCGAATAATGAAATGCCAGCCGAAACCGATGTTTAATGGTTCCGGCCGGCATTCTTGAGTATTGAACGTCCGATTATATCAGGGCCTCATGATAATTATCTTCCAGGAGTTTCTCAATGTCGGATACCTTATACAAAATTTTTCCACCTAGCCGGATATAAGAAATACGCCCCTGGTCCCTATAATCCTGCAGGCATCTGCGGCTGATTTTTAACAGGTCCGACAATTCCTTGTCAGAGAGAAAACGCTCACCGTTAAACAGGGGGCGGTTATCCTCCGCAAGCCTTTCCAGCTTCGTCTGAATGTTATCCAGCAGGCCAAAGAATCGGCGGACACTGCACGTCTCTTTGCTAATAATTCCTTCCATGTTGCATCCAATTAATTATTCATTCTTTCTTTTTTCTCTCACCGCCTTTTCCTTGCGTTTCATGGCGGCATAGACCATCAGCTTTTCCACGTCCTCCGGCCTGTAGTAGATTTTCCGTTGGATTTGGGTGAATGCCAGCCGTCCGGTATCCCGGAGAGTCTGCAGGGTACGTGGAGAGATGTCAAGGCGCAGGCAGACATCCTGGTTATCCATTCACTCTCCCGGTTTCTTTTCCCTGTTTTTTTCATACAAGCGGTCCACCTGTGCGGACAGGCTATCAGCCCTAGCCAGCATTTCCTCAAAGATTCCGGCTTCAATGTAATATACTTCCATTTTTCTTGTTTTTATTTAAAATAGCTTCCTTTTAGAAACTCAAATTATTGAAATACAGTTCAAAATACTTTCCAAATGCACTTCCGGATGGGAGTCGTGATTTCCGACTCCCCCTCCAGAGCTGTTTTAAGGAGGACTTCCCGTCATATTACGGCTGTAACAGTTTGTAATCTCGTCCTGTGATCTTCTTTATCATGCCGGCGTTTTCTTTGATATGTTCAACCAGTATGCGGCTTATAACACCGGAAACAGTAAAATCCTTACGTCTGACTGCCCAGACAATGTCTGAGATACATTCGTACACCTGTGCATCAATATGCAGGGGCTTGCGCCGGTTGGATGAAAAATTGTTCAGGAGGGCTTCAATGTATTTTTTTACCTCTTCATCCGTTATCGTCTTTTTACTTTCCGCCCGGGATGAAGACTCCTTGTGGGGCGGCACCTCTTCCAGATTCTCGGAAATACTGCTCAAATATGAGCCTTTAGCGGCAACTATATCCAGTATCTCCTTCTCGTTGATATTATACGGTTTTGTTTTTTTCCTTTCAATGCTGTCCATAACTATGATTTATACATTAATTCCATGTGACAATTGGGCGTTTTGTAAGGCGGATGTTCCTGATGGCGGATTATCGTCCTACTCTGCAAAGAAAAAAAGAATAAACGTGGGAAAGGATACCTTGTCAGTTATAGTCATATATAGACATGAATAGTCAATGCCAGCAAAAGACATAACAAATGGCAGTCCGGCGGGAGGCCAGGATTCTCCCCGATGTTGCTAGGATTGTGACATGTCAAGCCATGGAGATATTGACAGCTTACATTCTTGGGATAATGGTACACCAGGCTACGGATATTGTAACAGCTTATGTTATTGGAATAGTGATATGTCAAGCTATGAAGATAGCGGGAACTCATGTTGGCAAGATAGCGATATACGAGGAGACAGCAGGACGGGAACACTACGGCGATGAAAAGAAAAATCCCTGTTGGTCCATGTGAGACCGGCAGGGAGCGTAACAATAAAAGGAACGGGCTTCTCAGCCCCTGATGTAACCGTACTTTTTCAGGTCGTCCATGAACTGCTCCGGGGTGTCGGTTCTCACCGTCACCCCGTGCAGTTCCCTGTACCGTCCGGAGAAATTCACTATGTACTCCTCGTCGGTGCATCCGCTGTCAAACCAGCTGCCTTCACGCAGGATGCGTACAAACTCGGAAGGGCCGGAGGCGGCAATCCTGCCGCCATCCGCTAAAATATATATGCCTGTTCATGTCGATATTTTTTTAGTCCTTAAATTTATAATATAGTTTCTGTTCACTGTCGAGGAAGGGGATGTTCTGGAGCGCGGTGGCCACAGGCACCTGTCCCCTCGTGGCAAAGGTAACTAATTTGTGGAGAAACAGTACCCAGTTGCGCATTTTTGTGAAGCAGGTCGTTCCGGAATGCTGGCGGAACTCGATCGTCTTGTGCCGTGAGTAGGCCTCGAGGTCCACCTTATGGTAACGGTCACCGATCCTTCCTTTCAGCTCGTCCACCATCCGGGCGGAACGTATCATCCCGTCAGAGACATGACCCAGGCCACGGCAATAGTAGTTGTCCCTGCGGGATGCCGGTATGAACCTGTCGATGACCGGTTCCAGGTGCTTGTAGCTCAGGGACAGGTTACGCCAGGTTTCCATGCTGAAACCGGCGGCATCGATATGTACATGAAGCCCGCAGCTCCCGTTCACCTTCACGTCACACAGGTCAAGCACCCAGCAGCCCTTCTCCAGTTCCTGTAACCCGGCTTCACCGACCAGGATCGGACTGACCAGTTCAAAGGTGTCGTTGCCGTTCAGACTGCCGTCCGTCACGAGTTTCCAATGCGGACGGGTGGTATGGTTATAACTTTCCACCATAACCTCGATACCGGCCTCCCTGAGCTCGCGTGCGAGCCGTTCACGGGAGCAGTTGTAAGCCTCGATCTCGATACCGAACTTGCGGGTGAAAGTATAATCCAGTGCAGCTGTCGCCGGATGGATATTCAGACCGCCCTCACGTTCATTCATCCGGCGCAGGGCGTTCACGACAAAACCGTAATTACCGTTGGTCACCATCCTTGCGATTTCCGCACGGGGAATCCCTAAAAGATACAGTTGCCGGATCTTGCTCGTTTTTGTTGTCTCTTGTGCTAAAATGCTTCTAACTTGCTTGTTCATAACTTGTTAGCTTCTTTATTTACTCTACTAAGATAATGCTTTTATAGGAGAAACTATAATCATAAGAACTTTATTATCACTGCATTAGCTTACTTTGTTTTAGACTAAAAGTCCTTATTGGGGGGATCCTTATCTTATCCGCTGCAAGTCCCGGATGACAAAAGGCGGCAATATATCGGAATAGTCAGATAACGATATATCATGATATGGCTGACCGCATAAGATGTGACATCGAAATAGGAATAGACGGGGATATGTTGATAGCGGTATAACGGGTTAGCCGGATAGCGATATATCATGATATGGCGAACCACATAGGGGGTGACATCGAAATAGAGATAACTAAAGCTATGCCGATAGTGGTATAGCGGACTAAAGACTACAGAAGAGATTCTCGAAAATCAATGAATTATGCTGTCAATCAATGATATTTCAATTTCCGATTCTTTTTTATATGGCTATATGGTTATAGCAGTATAGCGGGAAGACGCACGTTCTGTGGGGAAATATTCCCCTTCAGAAGATCGGAAATGCAGAAAAACCGGCGGAAACCGTATGCGTTTTTCCCCTGACAAAAGGCTTTATAGCACTATATGGATATAGCGTAATATTCAAATCGTTGTCCCCATTAGGGGACAGCAAGTTGTGTTTTCGTTTAACGAAAACCGAATGGTTTAACAGCATATTTCGCTGCCAAACCATTATTCAGTTCATGCTCCTAAGTCGCACAGAATCATAAAACCGATATCTGTCTTTGGACTATTTATCCCTACAAATTGCGCTATTAGATTCTCATACCACACGAAAAAAAAGACATCCAGAGACTTTTACAATGTATGGGATGTATACAATCGGCCAATGTTCAGTATATCGCAGCAGACACTCAATCCATACTTTAATACCATCATTCAATGCTAACACATCACCTCTATTTTTCGATCAGTCCATTCAAGTATTATAACATAGATTATAGTAATGGACTGTAAGACCATTGCTGAAGACAAGAACAAGATTTTTTATACCTATTTCAATACTCTGGACATCATCCTTGCTAATGTTTTGAACAGATTCTCCTCCATACATAATCTCAACGGAAATAAATTCTATATTACGATACTGCTTGTACCATCTCTCGAATAGAAAATAAACTACACCTTTCATCTGGCAAAACAGAACGATTGACATCAAATGGGAAACAGTTTTCCAACCACTCATGAGAAGGAGGATAACGAAATAAACCAAACACTCTACATCTATTGGCTGGGATAAATAGCTAAAAAGAAAATTTGCGAATCAAATATCATTTTATATTTTTGTTTCTCAAAATTTTTAATGAACTAAAAAGAATTAAAATGCCTGCAAAACTCACTCGTCCAGAGAATTCTTTTAATAATATTTATATGCGATATTACAAAAAGTCTTTTCTATTTGTAAAGTCGTATATACACAATGAGATGGTAGCCGAGGATATTGCATCTGAATCACTCATCAAACTGTGGCAATGGATACAGGACAACCCGGTGGAAAATATTGAACCGATGTTGCTCAGTATTTTGCGAAATAAAGCCTTAGACTACTTACGTCATGAAAGCATGAAACAACAGGTCATCACACGGATTAGTGAGAAACAAAATGAAGAGTTAGCTCTTCGCCTCTCCTCACTGGAAGACTGTAATCCAAATGAAATATTCTCGAAAGAAGTTATGGATATTGTGCAAAGAACATTGCAATCATTACCTGAACAAACCTCCCGTATATTTACTCTCAGCCGATTTGGAAATAAAACAAATCGGGAAATTGCCTGCGAATTAAATATTTCAATCAAAGATGTGGAATATCATATATCCAAATCACTTAAGGCTCTTAGAAAAACGCTAAAAGATTACCTGCCTTTATTTTATTTCTTTTTTTACCATATGTAACACCGATTACTACGCACGTTCCTTTATCTTTTGAAAAAAATATTCTTTTTCGTTTAGGGTAAACCGAAGATGAATCGTTATATAAATGAAAACGATAAAAAGATGGATGAACTATTACAAAAATATATAGCAGGAAATGCCTCTGAAAAAGAGTCACAGAGGATAATGGAGTGGCTGCGCGAAGATGAACAGCATCTTAGAGAATATAAGCGGCAACGTAAATTGTATGACATTACGTTATGGCAGACTAAAAGTCCCGTTGATATACAACAAGAGAAGAAAGATCCGCTGAGGAGGGTTCTCGATGTTATTGTACGGATAGCGGCTGTCATTGTTTTTACTGTGGCAACCACTTATTTTTACACTCACCACGTTTTACAAGACAAGGAGGAGAATATGCAAACGGTAGTTGTTCCGGCAGGCCAGCATGCCGAATTATACCTGGCTGATGGAACGCATGTATGGCTGAATTCCGGTAGCCGGTTGACTTTTCCGGGACGGTTTTCTAAAAAGGTACGTCATGTAGAATTAGATGGTGAAGGATATTTTAAAGTCAGTTCTAATATAAAACAACCTTTTATTGTTGGAACTAACCGATGCAATATCCGGGTGCTGGGGACAGAATTCAATGTGCTGGCCTATGAGAAAGATAGTATATGGGAAACAGCCTTATTGGAAGGTGCTGTAGAAATTCTGCAAAAGAAAAGTGAAGTATCTCTCATGAAACTGAAACCAGGTGACATGGCCAGACTAAGTAAAAACCAACTTACTAAAGAAAAGATACATACAACAGACTATTTTCGTTGGAAAGAAGGGCTTATTTGTTTCAACGATATCTCCCTACGCGATATAATGGAGAAATTAAAACTCTATTATGATGTGAATTTTGTCATTAACAATCAACAGATTCTTGATGCGCACTATACCGGAAAATTCCGGACCCATGATGGGATTGAACATGTAATACGTGTGCTTGCCCTCAATAATAAATTTACCTATATTAAAGATAACGAGAGCAATACGATAACCATTAATTAACTTTTTAATATTTCTAATGCCTATGAAACAATAAAGAAACATTTAAAAAAGAAAAGGGGACAGTGCTGCAACACCATCCCACATTTTCCATCAGTTTATACCAACTGACAAAATAGTTCTAGATCAAGTTAAACCTAATAAACTAATATGTTGCGAAAATATGAAAAATTCTCTATACCAGGAATTATTTATAGAAAATAAACAGTTATTCCGTATTATGAAAATTATTGTTTACGTCTGTTTCTTATGTGTAGGAAATCTTCTAGCTATAGGAAGCTATGCGCAGACAGCTCATGTTACGATTGTTTCCAACCATATAACAATCGGACAAGTGATTAATGAAATAGAGAAACAAACGGACTATCTGTTTGTATTCAACGTAAAAGATATCAATATCAAACGTAATGTCAAAGTGAATGCGAAAGATAAAGCCGTTAATGAGGTTTTGAATGATATATTCAAGGATACAGGCATTCGCCATGCTATAGAAGGTAAAAACATCATGCTCATTAACTCTACGGATAAGGAAAAGGGTGCGCAGCAAAAAGATTTTTTAGTTACGGGGATAGTAAAAGATGAAAATGGTGAGCCTATTATCGGAGCAAATATTCAAGTCGTAGGAAAATCGGCAGGCACAATTACGGATATGAACGGACGTTTCAGTATCAGTGCCTCTGCCAATTCTACATTGCAAATAACCTATATTGGCTACCAAACGCAGACTGTCAATATCGGCGAGCAGAGGAATATTAACATTATTCTACAGGAAGACAATGCGCAATTGGATGAGGTAGTCGTAGTGGGGTATGGTACGATGAAGAAGAAAGATCTCACCGGTTCGGTAACAGCTGTTAAAGGAGACGAACTTGCTGCCCGTCGTACCACCCAACTTTCCACAGCTTTGCAAGGCGCGCTTTCCGGAGTAATGGTCAGTCGTGACAATGGAGCTCCCGGTAGTAGTGCTTCTATCCAGATACGTGGTGTAACAACTATTGGTGATTCCAGTCCGTTGGTGATTATTGACGGAATTCCGGGTGATATCAACTCCGTAAATCCTGAAGACGTAGAAAGTATGTCCGTATTGAAGGATGCTGCTTCGGCTTCGATCTACGGTTCACGTGCCGCAGCCGGTGTAATTGTCATCACGACCAAACGTGCCAAGAGCGGTGATGTGGCTTTGAGTTACAACTTTGAGTACGGGTGGGAAATACCGACTAAGTTGCCGACCTATGTAGGAGCCCAGCGTTACATGGAAATGGTAAATGAAACACGCTATAACGATAATCCAGACGGTGGATGGTACCAAACATATACGGAAGATGAAATTACCAACTGGAGCATAAATAATGCGACTAATCCGGACAAATATCCTATGACGGATTGGGGAGATATTCTGTTGAAAAGCTCCGCACCCCGGCAGACACATACTCTAAGCATTGTTGGTGGGGGTAAGATTATTCGTACAAAAGCCTCTTTCCGCTATGACAAAACGGACGGCCTCTATGTAAACAAGGAATATGACCGTTTTATGGTACGCGTGAATAATGATTTCAATATAAATAAATATATTTCCGCAAATCTGGATTTGAACTTTTCCCGTTCTAAAGCTCTCTCGCCTAATTCCAACCCCATGGGGGCAGGTGGACGAAACATTCCGCCAATTTATGCTGCTACATGGACCAATGGCTTATGGGGTGATGTGAAAGATGGAGAAAATATGCTGGCCAAAATTACAGATGGCGGCACTTTTACCAACTGGGGAACCAATATTGGCGGTAAACTCGGTATTGACATAACTCCTGTCAATGGGCTGAAAATATCAGCAGCCGTGGCGCCCAATTTCAATAATGTAAAGAAGAAAACTTTTGTCAAACAGATTCCATACACCCGTTCAGAAGATCCGAATACCACTGTTGGTTACATGGGAGGTTATCGCACTACCAATTTGACGGAAAATCGTAATGACAGCCATGATATAACAACACAGTTCTTTGCCAACTATGCCAAGACACTGGGGCGCCATGATTTCTCTGTCATGATCGGTTACGAGGATTATTATGCTTTCTGGGAAAACCTGGATGCATCCAGAGACCAGTACCAGTTGACAAGCTATCCTTACCTGGACCTCGGTTCGGAGGATTATCGGGATAATGGTGGCAATGCGGAAGAATATGCTTACCGCTCATTATTCGGACGCATGACCTATAGCTATGCAGACCGCTATCTTATCCAAGCAAATCTCCGCCGGGATGGTTCTTCACGTTTTGCATCCAATTGTCGTTGGGCCAATTTTCCTTCCGTGTCACTTGGTTGGGTAATTTCTGAAGAGAAGTTTTTCAAGAATATAAATATGGATTGGTTTTCTTACCTGAAATTGAGAGGCTCTTGGGGAAAACTGGGAAACGAACGTATCGGGGCTTATGACGATGACGGTAACTTTATTTATAATTATTACCCTTACCAGGCTGCAATTGATTACAGCACTGCACTATTTCAGAATTCACAGGGGATTGTTTCTTCCGTGACTACGGCCGCACAGCAGAAGTATGCCGTACGAGATATTTCATGGGAAACAACAGAAAGCTGGGATATCGGTTTAGATGCTAATTTTCTGGATAACCGTCTGCACTTCTCCGCTGACTATTATAGAAAAAATACGAAGGACATGTTGCTGGCACTGGAAATTCCACACTTCATCGGCTACGACAACCCGGAAGTCAATGCCGGAAACATGCACACTACCGGCTATGATATTGAAGTTGGCTGGAGGGACAAAGTCGGTGATTTCACTTACTCCATTTCCGCTAATCTGTCAGATTTTACCTCCAAAATGGGAAACCTGAATGGTACACAGTTCCTAGGCAATCAGGTAAAAATGGAAGGAAGTGAATATAACGAATGGTATGGTTACGTAAGCGATGGCTTGTTCCTGACTCAGGAAGACGTGGACAAGTCGCCCAAACTGAACAACAGCGTCAAAGTGGGTGATATTAAGTACAAGGATATTTCCGGACCGGACGGTGTCCCCGACGGAGTTATCTCACCTGAGTATGACCGTGTACTTTTGGGCGGTTCCCTGCCTCACTATATGTTTGGACTCACTTTCAATGCTGCCTATAAAGGCTGGGACTTTGGATTGACACTACAAGGTGTTGGAAGTCAGAAATCTCAAATCAGTGCTGCAATGATTGAAGGGCTTCGAGACAACTGGCTCAATTTCCCTACTATTCTTGACGGCAATTATTGGAGTCCGAAAAATACGGATGAGCAGAATGCGACAGCCAAATATCCGCGCCTGACTCGCACCAATCGGGATGCTAATTTCTGTATGTCTGATTATTGGCTTTACAACGGTCGGTACATTCGTTTAAAAAATCTCTCTGTCGGTTATACGCTCCCCAAAGCATGGACTACGAAGGCGTGTATGAATACAGTCCGTCTTTATGTAAGCGGAAGTGACCTGTTTACCATCAGTAATGCCCCCAAAGGATGGGATCCGGAAGTAAGTACAGAAGGGTATCCTATTACCACCTCTCTAATATTTGGTGTTTCTATTAATTTCTAGCCATAAAAAACATGAAAAAGTTACTCTTATATATCGGGGCAGGAATACTCTTACTCTCTGCCTGCCATGATCTCAATTTAAATCCATTGTCAAGCGGTTCTACTGAAAACTGGTATTCCACGGAAACTGAAGTGCAGATGGCCGTTGATGAGTTATATCGATATGACTTCTGGCCGGAAGACGGACAACAACAGACCGACTGGTCGGACGACTATACTTCACGCGATCTCCTGACCTCTTTTGATGACGGAACTCTAAATGGACAAAATGCTTGGGTTACCAGTTTATGGGGCAATCAGTACAAAGCTATTTCACGTGCCAATGCAGTTATTGAGAAATCGCATCGTGCTATCGAAAATGGCGCATCTGCCACTACTATTAACCGCCTGATTGCCGAAGCCAAATTCCATAGAGCTGCCGCTTATGCCAAACTGATTGTAAAGTTCGGTGACTTACCATTGGTATTAACCGATGTAAGTACAGAAGAAGGGTTGACAATGGGACGTACGGATAAATCCATCGTATTGGCACAAATCTATAAAGATTTTGATGATGCAATTAGTGTGCTTCCAACTTCCTATACTGACCAACAGCGAGCCACCCAAGGTGCTGCACTGGCACTAAAAGCCCGGGTTGCCTTGATTATGGAAGATTGGGAAACAGCGGCCGATGCAGCCAAGGCGGTTATGGACTTGAATATTTATGAATTGCATCCCGATTTTGGCAATCTTTTTTTGTCTACTACAAAAAACTCGAATGAATTTATTTTCAAAATTCCACGTGATGCTACATATGACATTTATCTGGGAACAGGAAACGGAGGAGTTAACCAGGTATACAATGATCTACCCCGTAACGTAGGAGGATGGACGCAGACCTGTCCGTCATGGGAGTTACTAGCTGCATTCACCTGTACCGACGGTCTGCTTATTAACGAATCACCACTCTTCGATCCGCATGAACCATTTGCAAATCGTGACCCACGTTTAGCAGAAACCATTGTACCATTTGGTTCCAACCACCTCGGTTATGAATACAACCCACACCCGGAGGCACTGACGTGTATGAACTATAATACGGGTGAAATCGTGACAAATTATGATACACGTGCCAATGCCCAATATGCTTCTTTCGATGGTCTGGTGTGGAAAAAAGGGATAGACGAAACATGGCTTCAGAATGGTTTCAAGGTAGACCAGGATATTATCTATTGTCGTTATGCCGAAATATTGTTGACATATGCCGAGGCGAAAATCGAATTAAATGAGATAGATAACTCCGTATTGGATGCACTGAATGAGGTTCGGGCGCGTGCTTATGGTGTGGACAAGTCCGATAAGGCAAGTTATCCGGCTTTCACTTCTAACGACCAGTCCACACTTCGCCACCAGCTACGTGTAGAACGTCGTATGGAAATGGCAAAGGAACACATGCGATATACGGATATCATCCGTTGGAAACTGGCCGAAAAGGTTATGAATCGCAAGACATATGGTATCCTTTATCCGGCCTCACTATGTATCGAACGGGTAACCAGTCAGGGAGATTGGTTTTGGGCTTTCACACCGGAAATGGACGAGGATGGTTGTGCAGATTTCTCCAAATTGGAAGAAGCGGGTAAATGTCAGGCACTTGCTGTACGTAGTTGGAACGATCGCCAATATTTGTGGCCTATCCCTACTACGGAACTTCAGATCAACGAGAACTTAAAACAAAATCCCGGCTATTAAATGCAGGAAAGTTGTTGATAGTCCGGGAAAAGGTAACTCCTTAATTATTCACCCTTTTATTTTTCTAACTTTATGATTGGAAAGAGCTATATTTTTCACCTTTTTCTATTTCTTCTCATATTACCAGACAGTATTTATTCTCAAGATAATATTTGTCTGATCCCGCAAGTTGAAAGCATGGTCCGGAAAAAAGGTACGCTATCCATCGAACGTCTGGAAAGCATCCATTTCCCGGACGAATGGAAAAATACAGGAAACCTCCTTGTCAGCGATCTGAAAGAACTGGCAAATTTGTCTGTCATGGTGAATGCCTCAAATCCTTCCATTCATGTAAAAAAGGTGAAAATGCAGGAGCCGGAAATGTACATGCTGGAAATTACAAAGCAGGGGATCATCATAGAAGCAGGTGACCAGACAGGTATGATTCATGCTTTTTCCACTCTTTTACAATTGATTCTGGGAAGTGAGGGAAAAGAGTTACCCCGGCTCATAATCCACGACAAACCCCGTTTTAGTTACAGGGGAGTCATGATAGATTGTAGCCGCCATTTCTGGACTATCGAACAACTTAAAAAGTATACCAAACAATTGGCCTTTTTTAAACTTAACACTTTACATCTGCACTTGACAGACAATCAAGGCTGGCGTCTGTATCTGGACCAATATCCGGATTTAGCGTTCAAAGGTACGTACTACCGGACATTCGAGGATCTATCGGGACATTATTATCGTAAAAGCGAGTTGCAGGAATTGATCAACTATGCCGCCATGTACGGCATAGAGATCATTCCGGAGATTGACCTTCCGGGACACTGTCTGGCCTTGCTTGCAGCCCTTCCCCAACTGTCATGTAAAGGCGGAAAATTTGAAGCCTATCCAGAGGAACTGGACGGACAAAAACGGAAGAGAGCAGATGAGAATATGCTGTGTATAGGAAATCCTGAAACCTATAGGTTTGTGGAAAAACTGGTAGCAGAACTCACTGATCTCTTCCCTTCATCATTCATACATCTGGGAGGAGATGAAGTGTCGACACATCTATGGGAACAATGTCCGAAATGCCAAAAGATTTACAAACAAGAGAATATGACTTCATGGCACGAGTTACAGGACTATTTTACGAAACGAGTTAGTGAAATTGTACGTTCCAAGGGAAAAAGGATGATAGGTTGGGATGAAATAAATGACCGTAATGCCGCTGACATCAGTGACGTGATCATGATCTGGCAACGTGATGGAAGAGAACAGCAACAGAAAGCTTTGAAAAGAGGGTTGTCAGTCATTATGTCTCCTAAGGATCCCTGTTACTTTGATTTCGGGTATTCACGGAATTCCACACGCAGATTGTATGAATGGGAACCAGTTGGCAAAGAATGTACGAATACTCAAGCACATCTCGTCAAGGGAGGACAGGCTAATTTGTGGACTGAATTCATTACAACCTCGGATGAGGTGGAAAGGATGTTATATCCCAGAACTTGTGCCTTGGCCGAAACCCTCTGGAACACGAAAGAAAAGAAAGAATGGGAAGGGTTCCGACAACGTATCAGCAAGTTCGGTGCTATTATGGAAAAACTGAATATCTGTTACTTCAAAGACGAGGATTGGGATAACACAGGTTTTGTTCCGCAAAGCGAACAAAGGCCCCGTCTTGTATGTCCTGCCCGTATCGATACCAATATGAAGGGAATCAAGTATTATATGCCTGAATATGCGTTTGACGGTGATATACAGACTTTCTTTGCAACCCCCTATTCCTTAAAAAAAGGAGATTATTTTACTCTTACTTTGGAAAAAAGACAAGCAGTACAGGAAATCAGAATTGTGTTTGATGTTTCAAAGGAACATCCGGAACATGTACAATTATCTGTCAGCGAGGACGGTACAATATTTAAGAAAGTAGCTGCAGATAACAAAAATGGAGAATTGTCAGCATCTTTCAGTACACTAGCCATGATTAAAGCCCTCAAAATGGAATTGACAACTCCACTGATGGCCCGGCTGACTATCAAGGAGATTATCCTTCGCTA
Source organism: Bacteroides sp. MSK.20.82 (assembly GCF_019052485.1). Lineage (NCBI taxonomy): Bacteria > Pseudomonadati > Bacteroidota > Bacteroidia > Bacteroidales > Bacteroidaceae > Bacteroides > Bacteroides sp. MSK.20.82. The sequence goes on along the minus strand of NZ_JAHQUN010000027.1, from coordinate 37,902 downwards.
CTATGAATAAACAAGTATAAGAATAATGAAAATTGTTATGATAAAAAAAATTATATATATTTCTCTCATCTGGATGGTATTTCACGGAGCGAGTCTTCATGCTGCCAGTTTATTGGTAGAAGCAGAAAGTTTCACGGAAAAAGGAGGCTGGGTAGTGGACCAACAATTTATGGACTTGATGGGATCACCTTATTTACTGGCACACGGTCTAGGTAGTCCTGTTGAAAATGCGAGTACCAATGTACAACTTCCAGAAAATGGCACATATTATATTTTTGTACGCACCTACAACTGGACGTCTCCATGGCAGGAGGGTGAAGGGCCCGGATTGTTCGGTTTGTCAGTAAACGGAAAGAAAATCTCTTACCGGTTGGGTATTATAGGCAATCAGTGGATATGGCAGTATGCCGGGCAATATCAGGCAACAGAAAAGAATATTCACATTGTTTTGCATGACTTGAAAGGTTTTGACGGGCGGTGTGATGCTATTTATTTTACGACACGGAAAGATGATATTCCGCCATCGGATATGGCGGCTTTAAATAACTTTCGTCGTGCTAAACTTGGATTATTAGCCCCCCCAAAAACAGAATCATATGATTTAGTAGTTATAGGTGCAGGTATTGCAGGTATGAGTACAGCAGTATCTGCCGCCCGCCTGGGCTGTAAAGTCGCACTTATCAATGATCGCCCTGTAGTCGGTGGAAACAATAGTTCCGAGATTCGTGTTCATTTGGGAGGAGCTATCGAGATCGGAAAATATCCTGAACTGGGGGGGCTGCAAAAAGAGTTCGGTCCCGTCAAGGAGGGTAATGCACAACCGGCAGGCAATTATGAAGATCATAAAAAAATGGAATGGCTGCAAGCTGAAACTAATGTTTCCCTGTTTCTTAATTATCGGGCATTTTCGGTGAAGAAGGAAGAGGACCGGATCATCTCGATAACCGCTTGTCATATTGAATCCGGTGAAGAAATCGAATTTTATGGTCGTTTATTTGCTGACTGTACTGGTGATGGCACTATCGGTTATCTGGCCGGGGCAGACTATCGTATGGGCCGTGAAAGCCGTTCTGAATACGGTGAGACTATAGCTCCCGAAATAGCTGATAGCTTAGTAATGGGCACTTCTGTTCAATGGTATTCTGTGGAAGACACAAAAACATCCTATTTTCCGGAATTCCGGTACGGCATCGAATTCAATGAGGAGACCTGTGAACCTGTCACTTATGGTGAATGGACTTGGGAAACCGGAATGAATAAAAATCAGATTAATGATTCTGAACAAATACGTGACTATGGAATGTTAGTTATATATTCTAATTGGAGCTACTTGAAAAATCAATCGGAACGAAGAAAATATTATAAAAAACGTTCATTGGAATGGGTAGCCTACATTGCCGGAAAGCGGGAATCCCGGAGGCTATTGGGCGACTATGTACTGAAAGAGGATGATTTAACAAAGCACGTAGCCCATGAGGACGCATCTTTCACTACTACCTGGAGTATTGATCTGCACCGGCCCGACCCCGAGAATACCCGGTATTTCCCGGGACGGGAATTCAAAGCGACGACAGACCATGTAGTAATTTATCCCTATCCTGTTCCCTACCGATGTCTTTATTCCCGTAATATAGACAATCTGTTCATGGCAGGACGCAATATCAGTGTCACACATGTTGCCTTGGGAACCGTACGAGTTATGCGCACTACAGGTATGATGGGGGAAGTTGTAGGCATGGCAGCCTCACTATGCAAAAAATATCAAGCCACTCCCCGTGACATATACCATTATTATTTGGAGGAATTAAAATCACTCATGCAAAAGGGAGTGAATAAAAAGGGATTACCGAATAATCAACGATATAATGAAGGAGGCAGGCTAAACCAGATACCGAAGGTAAAGTAAGGATACATCTCTGTCTGCCAGATTTCCACATACGAAAGTTTAACAATTTATTAGATTAGGCATTATGATAAGAAAAATCATATTCTTAGAAATGTTATTATTGGGAATAGCTACATTCCTGTATTCGCAAGATGAAATTTCCAAAATAACAATAACTCATGGACCTTACTTGCAAAACGTGGGATCTAACGAAGCTACCATTGTATGGATAACGGATAAGCCCTCTATAGGATGGGTGGAACTGGCCTCAGATGGCAACGGCAGTTTTTACGCCAAAGAGCATCCGCGTTATTTTGACACGTCTAATGGCATCAAGAATACATCAACCATCCATGCCGTTAAAGTCAAGGGACTGACACCGGGAAAACAATATCGTTACCGTGTTTTTGCTCAGGAAGTGTTGAAACATACTGGGTATAAAATCATTTATGGAAGTTATGCTTCCACTGATGTCTATTATCGTAAACCGCTTACTTTTCATACCTGCAATCCGCAAGCGCCTGCCACCTCTTTTGTAATGGTCAACGATATACATGGGGACAACAAACTGCTGGAGGACTTAATGTCCCGTTGTAACCTTACGCAAACCGACTTTGTTCTTTTTAATGGTGATATGCTCTCTTTCATAAATAGTGAAGATCAGCTTTTCAAGGGGTTTATGGATACGGCTGTACGACTTTTCGCTTCTGAGATCCCGATGTACTACGCCCGTGGCAACCACGAAACACGGGGAGTATTTGCAACCGAAATCCAACGTTATTTTTCTCCCTGTCAGGAACATCTTTATTATGCCTTTCGACAAGGTCCTGTCTATTGTATTGTTCTGGATACGGGAGAAGATAAGCCTGATTCTGATATTGAATATGCCGGTATTACCCAATATGACCTCTACCGTACCGAACAGTCCGAATGGTTGGCCAGTATTTTGGAAAGTACCGAATATAAAGAAGCGCCTTTTAAAATAATTGTAGCTCACATTCCTCCCGCAGTTACTGAAGCTGGTCCCGATGAGGATTGGCATGGAAATGTAGAAGTAGAGCAGAAGTTTATGCCTTTATTACGCCAGGCTTATCCGGATTTAATGCTTTGTGGACACTTACATCGTTTTGTGCGTCATGATGCCACTGACAAAACGTCTTTCCCCGTAGTAGTTAATTCCAATACATCTTTGCTACGTATTTATGCCACGACCACACAGATGAAGATAGAGGTAATGGATCGAGACGGAAAAATGCTGGATGAATTTATCATAAAAAAATAAAAAGCTTTGCATTAGTACTTGGCAAGTAATTATTCGGGTGACAATTACTTCTTAATCAATGAAGCTGGTTTCTGCAGATTCTGCATGTATGAGAGGCTGATGAATTTAGGAATAACCAACATTTACGGGGTAATCCAGTCGATGTGCCTACCATGAGCAAGGAGAAGTTACGCAAGACCAATGCTGTGAATTGTAGCAAATTGGCCCACGAGTTACCTTTCGGTTCATTTGAAAAGGAATTATATTCTGGGGAGGAAACCACAAAAATACGCTCTTTATAAGACTAAGAAACCTGATTGCAAAAGACAGCATACATACCAAGAACCGTATCAAGTCTTTGCTCGTTTTTATGGTGTGGAAATATCGAGAATGTTTGCCCGATGTACCATTAGCTAGGGATATTCCTAAAATAGGAAAATTTAAGGCAACTAATTCATTGCGAGTTAGTTGCCTTTTGGAGTTTGCCCGACATGGGCATAATCTAATGGGTGTAAGTCCCCATCGCAGCCTTATATCGGCAAGCGTACAGCCGACGGCAATGGTGTCCGTAGTGATTCGGCATCTAAAGGAAGTCTTAGGCAAAGCACTGACCTGACGTACAGAAACTTGATACTAAGGCATATGAGTGTGGGTAAGTCTGCCAAACAAGATAAAGCCCTATAGCTATATGGAACACTCGGTGTAAATCAAGCAGGTATAAGTGTGAAAGATTATATTCTTAATCGGGGAGGTCTCACGGACGTGTGGAGCATGTGTTTAGATTGCCAAACACGGAGTAAAGCTTATTGTGAGAAGTCAGCAGAAGCCATAGTACTTAAGTTCTTTTTAAGGAAGGGCTGAATCGCAATAGCTATAAACACGTAACTAACTCTAAATAGGAAAGAATGCATAAAATAAGAGTCATAGAAAGTACACTTGGCTACCCTCAAAAGAATAGGATGGAATCCGAAAGCTATGAGGGAGTGCAGACCTATATGGACATGAAAGACGGCAGTTTGATAGCAGTGCAACCAAATAAAGATGACTTAATGAGTCAAATTCTTTCTCCCGACAATCTCAATCGTGCCTATCTACAAGTGGTACGAAACAAAGGGGTTGGAGGTGTTGATAGAATGGATTTTAAGCAACTGCTTCCCTATCTTCATGAACACAAATCAGAACTTATCGAGTCGATACGCATTGGAAGGTACAAACCGAATTCAGTGCGTAGGGTAGATATAGCCAAGGATAACGGGAAGAAACGGCTTATAGGCATCCCAACCGTTGTTGACCGCTTGATACAACAAGCCATCGTCCAAGTGCTATCGCCTATCTACGAACGCCAGTTCAGCCCAAGCAGTTTTGGGTTTCGCCCCGACGTAGTGCGCATGTAGCATTGCTCCAAGTGTGCTGTTATACAAGCGAAGGCTACAAATATGCTGTAGGCATAGACCTTGTTAGATTCTTTGATACGGTAAACCATAGTTTCTTACTGAGAATACTATCAAGGACAATAAATGACGGGCGTGTCATTTCTCTTATACACAAGTATCTTACAAGCGGAGTAATGATAGGTAAGCATTATGAACCAAGTATAGAGGGTACACCACAAGGCGCCCCTTTGAGCCCCTTGCTCAGCAATATCCTGCTGAACGAACTAGACAAGGAATTGGAGAGACGTGGACACTGCTTTGTACGCTATGCAGATGATAGCATGATACTGTGCAAAAGTAAGAGGTCCGCCGAACGCGTATGCTCAAGCATAACGGACTTTTCCTTCTATTTCACGAAAGGCAAATGCAGGCTGTGTGTTCACAAGACAACAAAAGAGAAATTCAAACGTAAGGTTAAATCTCTTACCAGACGTAGTAACAGCATGGGTTATGCCCAACGTAAAGAGATACTCTGGCAAACCTTTAGAGGTTGGATAGGGTATTTCAAATATGCAGACATGAGGAGTCTGCTGATTCCATTAGACCAATGGTATCGCAGACACTTGCGTATGTGTATATGGAAATGTTGGAAGAGAGTGAAGACTCGCTTTTCAAATTTGCAGAAATGTGGAATACCGAAAGGTAAGGCTTAGGAGTGGGCAAATACTCGGAAAGGGTATTGGCGTTGTACGCGTGCCTTTCTTCAGAATGCTATTGAGGACGAGTCTCTTCGGAAAGCGGGGTATCCAATGTTATCTCATCTTTATAAGCAAATACATATAGATTGCGAAACCGCCGTATGCGGAACCGTTTGTACGGTAGGGTGAGATTGTGCCACGAGAAGCATGTGCTAAATGCTTCGCAACTATGTAGGAGATGAGGGTAGGTCCCTCGCAATCAACTTGCAGGAATCTCCTCAGTACTGAATGCTTTGATAAGATTGCTGTCGACCAATTCTTTAAGTGGACATCAATTCCTACATCTAATGTGTTACTTTGTACACGTCTCATAAGCTATATCGTTTTAGTTAATGAGTTATGACTTCAATATAATATGAAGTTTACTAAAATGGTATAGCTTTTTTAGTGCTATCTACTGTTATCCGTCACTTCAGATTTTAAACATAGAAACTTATTTTTTTATAATCATACCGTCCAATTTATTATTAATTTTCCAGCAAGGATACCTTCGTCAGCCACCATACGTTTCATTGGAAGATCCCGTAATCCATTTATAAAATCAATAGCTGATTTTAATGGAGGTTGATTCTTTATAGTATCACTTGAAATATAAAACTTAGTTCTAGAACTAAAAAGTAAGTAAACAAAAAGGCGGAGAATAGCAGTCTCCACCTTTTTATTTATTCTTTGGCCTTTTGTATTATAGTAATTGTATTATAGTAATTCCCTGCTTGTATAACTGTTGTAAATCTCCTTTCCAAGCCTGTTAAATTTGAATCAATCCTGATAAAGATTGATTTGCGACCTGTTTTCTCCACATAAAGTCCACCACCTTCTATTACTTGAACATTAAGGGAGTGTGTTCTATATATCGTGTCTTTAGTAGAGATTTCAGTCAGCCACCAGTCGTCACCTTTCCTGGTTCGTAACTCTATAGAATCTTTACTGGATTTAAAAAATACCTCTTTAGTCTCTAGGCCTATCGTATCTGTTCCCTTGCCAACGACGTCATTGCTACATGAAATGAATACAAATAAAAGTAACACGAAAGACAGAAAATAATAAGTTTGTCTCATATTTCTTATTTTATTATGTTAATATATGGAATTATTTCTACATTATATGGATAATTACCCTTGCCGGCTGCTCTAGTAGAAGGAAAAGTAGGTCCTTCACCTCCATTAAAAATACCCGCCAAATAATAACCATTACTATTACCATTCCAGCCCCAGTTTAGATGCAGGTAATCTTCTTTCTCCGTATACGAATGATGAACTTTATCGCTTCCTTTTCTATAGACATCAACATTTCTCTCTCTATGAAAATAGCCATCAGAAACCCAAGCATGACCATTTTGGTAATATTTAATACCCAGTATTTTCTTTCTTACCGAATTGCCACATATTATAACCGGACATTTAGCTTTAATAGATGTTATAACATCCCATTGACTATAAATTTGAGGATTATTGGGTTTCCTATATCCCATTTTCTCGAAGCATTGTGGTATATTTTTTCTTTTAGCTCCGCTTGTATCTGTTCCCCAATCCATTTTAACCAAATCACCTATAGAGCGGAATAAATGGGCAACTGCTGGAGTGGTGGGGAATTGTTTCATTTCAGACCAATTATATGACACCCCATTATACCCTGAAGGTTTTTCATGATATGCCATTACTTGAGCTATTGCAGTAGCTACACAGCCTGTGAGGGCTCTTTGTCCTTCTATAAGAGGTGCCGCATTGTTATATGGACTCCTTTGTCCCCATTTAACAGAAATCAAAGGTTGTACTCTTTCCGTTTCTTCCCATTCTCCAGGTTTCTTTATATAAATAGGACGTCTTCTACCCCTTGTTTGAGATGTGTCTAAAGAGTTATCGTCATCATTTTCTTCTTTGAACTCTATCTCATACTTTTTATTATTAGAAATGTAATTTTGAACTAAATCAAAAAAGAAAGATAATTCCTGATATTGAAGCGTGTCACTTAAAGAAAGATTGCCAGACTCTGAATAAGCAATAATAGGAGTTGTATATAGGTTGGCCGATACTATTGCATAGCCATTGCCACCCTCTGCATTGGCTATATAAAATGAGGGATATGTCTGATTAGTAATTGTATCTCTATAGAAATAGATTTCATTGTTTATTGAATAATTAAGAAAAGAGCTATTTCGTGTATTGTTTCTATTATTTTTAATAAAAAGTTCCACTTCAATAATAGCATTCTCTTTAGTACGATAAGTCGGGGCTTTTTCTGTTAAAGATGGTGGCGAAGATTCTTGTTTCATTACTTCTGTGTCATCGGAACATGAAGTTAAAAACATAATTGTCAAAATCAATAAATGTGCATGTTGTTTCATAATTTATATAATTAAGGTTAATACTGAATACGTTAAAAGTCAAAAGTGCCATGTTTATAAGAGGACCGGGAAGGTTTATAATAATCCTCACCCGGGGTCTGGGGTTGTATAAAATCTTGTCTGAATATTTCTGTAGGATTATCTGTAATTAAATCTGCATCATGGGTATATATGTTAAAATAGCACTCTGGATCTGTTTTTTGGTTATATGGTCCTTCTCCCACAAAAGAAAATTTGTAAAAACCAATTTTTTCTCCGTCTTTTCTGACTGTAAGGAACCAGACATTACCACTACTTATCGTTTTAAATCTCAATCCGTTTAATGATGAATAAGTTTCCTCTATAAACTGGCCATTCAAATATGTCTGTTTTTTACAAGTAAAAGGTAACTCAAATCTACCACCTTCAGCTGGTAGAATAAAAGGATTCTGTTCCGAATGGATTTTATACACAAATGTCAACTTTCCTTTATCTATAATTAGTGGAATTTTTTCTACTTTTATGCCATTAATAGTAGAGTAAGAAATCTGTAAATCAGCATTCAAAATTTTATCTTCTTTATTAATATTTGAGGTTATATTTAATACTACCTGATCGCCCTCCACTTTTATTTCTATATCAGAAAAAAGAGTTTTATCAAATTCTACCGAAACATCCCTAGGAATAATCGGAACCTCTGAACTTAAAACATCATCTATTAATGTTTTTTTTATAATCGTAATCGTAATAATACGTTTCTCTCCAAGACAGCTAAACGGTTTGGATGCGTCCTTACTTGTTAATACTTGATACTCTGTTTTTCTATTGTTTTCCTCTTTTTGACAGGATAACAATGCTAAAGAAATAAACAAAAGAATAAATACCTTTCTCATATTAATGCAAATTAGTTACTATAAATAAAAGTAATATTTAATATTGTTGAAACCTCAACATCTGATACAATCTTCAAGGTCTTTTGTAGAGTTTACAAACTTATTTCCAGCATTATAAGACAATTAAACAACAAACTTTTTGTTTTGAGGGCTTATTTTGACCGTTATCTTTTCTGTCTTATTGGCATGGTTATAAAACATACAGTATAATTCTGGGAAAAGACGTTGAATTTCTTTATAATGCAAAAACTTTTTTCATGATAAAATTAATAATATCATACTACAAAGATAAGACTAAATCGATGTTTTATAGTTATGGAAGAAAATATAAAATCTAACAAAAACATTTATACACATCTTATAATCAGATATTTATTATTGAGATGCTTAATATTATCTAACGTAAGACTAACATTTATATTTTAAGACGTTTTGATGTCGACTTAAATATCCAATATTAGTTTCTAAAATAAATAGTAATATACAGGTATACTATCTCAAACGATTGAATTTTGCTTCCGTTAAATACATATATGTCTCAGTACCAAGAAGGGGTAGTACAGTTGTCGGCAAATACGAATATCCGATCGTTTTTGAGTGCAATAAAGTTTATTGTATCGACTGGCTGTATTTTGTCGGCAATATGAAGGAACTACTTAATTATTTTGAACTGATGGACTAAACGAATGAAAGTATACTTCTGCATCACCTGCCATTATATAGTAAGTCAGGCATGTATCAAAAGGTATAGATTTTGTACTGCCATTTTTTAAGAAGTGGATAGGCCTACTGGGTGAAGGCTTCTTTGATATACGAGGAAAAATGGGTAAAGGCGTACATTATCTTATGGATAAATATACCTCAAAATATATTCCTGAATGAAAGTTGTATATTCTGGAATATATTTTGCTTTTAACAGAAAACAAGTTTCGCAAAGAAAATCTATGAATTGAGACTTCTATTCTCTCACGAGTTGTGAAGCATCCGATAGTACAATGGAAAATATCCCTGATTGCCGAAGAAACGTGATTCTCCCTCATTCATCGCCAAATAAAAACGGGAGAACCGAATGCTCTAGGTATTGCTCATATCCTTTACGTACTCAGGTAGTCCGCCTATGGGTTGGGAAATGCCCGTTTGGCAGGATTTTTTTCCCTTATATAGAACACAACGGGCTCATGAGTGACACATTCTTCGGATGGGTATAGCGGATTCAGATACCCCTTTATAAATATCTTTTCATCTCCTGACAATTGCTGACTATCCATGACTATTCCTGCCATCAGTCCGGTCCAGTTTGGCAGGTATCGTTTTTTCTCTTACATTCGCATCAACGAATATTTAAAATCGATCATATGGAAATATATTACATTGAAGCCGGTATCTTTGACAGGATGCTGGGATGTGTCGAAAGTCTATCGACACGCGTGGACAGGCTGTATGAGAAAAATGCGAATAAAGGGGTTGGTGAGTGACTGGACGGTCAGGATGTCTGCCTGCGCCTTGACATTTCTTCCCGTACCCTGCAGACCCTTCGTGATACCGGACGGTTGGCGTTCACCCAGGTTCAGCGTAAATTTTATTACAAACCGGAAGATGTGGAGAGGCTGATGACTTATGTCGGTATGAGGCGCAAGGAGAAGGCGGTGAGAGACAGAAGAAAAAGCAATAACTTTTAAAAAAGCAAGAAATGGAAGGAATTATCGGTAAGGAGAGTGAGAGTATCCTGCGTTTCTTTATTCTGCTGGAGAATATTCAGGTAAAAATGGATCAGCTAATGGAGGGTAACCGCCCGCCTTTTAACGGTGAACGGTTCCTGACTGACAGGGAGTTGTCCGGGCTGTTGAAAATCAGTCGCAGATGTCTGCAGGATTATCGTGACCAGGGTCGGCTCCCCTATGTCCAACTGGGTGGAAAGGTGCTGTATAAAACGTCGGACATTGAAAAATTATTGGAAGGTAACTATCACAGGGCGCTGATATAATATTGCCCTTTTTAGGCTTTAATGGGATGAGTGTTGGGACTGTCAAGGATTCCGACACTCATCCCATTTTTTATCTGGACATTTTTAGCTCTTAACCCAGTCCGTATCCTTCCGCTTTCTTCTTTTCATGAGCCAATCCATGTCCGAGGATATTTTCTGGTCAGTGACTTGCGCATATACCTGCGTGCTATTGATGTTTGTGTGTCCCATCATCTTGGCGATGCTTTCTATCGGAATACCGGAGGTCATCATTAGAGTTCCGAACGAATGCCTAGCCATATGATAGGATAAATTTTCCTTCATCCCCAGTGCTACACCCAGCCCGTGGACCTCGTACCAGAGGATATCCCGGACCGGTAACGGAAAGACCGGCTTCTCGTTATCCGTGGTGTTGTAAAGTTCTAGTATTTGTTCGGCTACCGGGTGTAACGGGATAAATGCTTCTGCGCCCGTCTTAGCCCGGCGGATGCGGATGTATCTTCTTCCTAGGGAACTCTTTTCAATGTGGCGTGGATGGAGTCTGCGCGTATCCACATAGGCAAGCCCTGTGAAAGAGGAGAATATGAATGTCCTGCGTGCCAGCTCCATCATCGGGTCGGGCATCGGGGTCTCCATTATCAGTTTCAACTCATTGCGCCCGATGTGCTTCAATTTCGGACTGTCCTTCTTCTCGTATGCCACGTCCTCTATCGGATTGGCTCTCAATACTTCCCGGTCCACAGCGATATAGATGAGCCTGTTAAGCCAGCACAGGCAGTGGTTCACATGTCCGTTCCCATGTCCCAGCTCTTTCTTGAGAAAGATTTTGAAGGATTCGGCGAACTCCTCGGTGATGTCTGAAAAGGCGATGTCCCTCATCCCCCTGGATTCGATGAACTGCCTCAGATTGAGCTGGGTTGTCTTTGACTGGCGATAAGTTGAGGTGGAGTTAATCTCGACTGAACGGATTCTAAGCCGTTCCCGTTCTGTCTCTCCGGTCTGCAGCAGGAATTCCGGAATGGAAACGGTATTTGATACGGTAGCTTTGAGTAATTCCGCCGTGACCACTCCCTGGTTCTTCAGCAGGTTCCCGTATGCCTCTTCCAGTCGGCTGCGGAAAGCGGTAAGGCGGTTGTTTTCTTTGTTCATCCTGATTTCTCCTTTGTTACTGTCCCAGTCACTGGGCTTGCAATAGATGCCTGTCGTGACAGCTGACTTCCTGCCGTCGATGCTGATCCGGCAGAGGATGGCTGTCGTTCCGTCCGATTTCACCTTGTTACGGTTGATGTAGAACATGAGTCTGAATGTACTGCGCATGGTAATGACGTTTTTAGGATTAAAGAATTAGTTTGAGATCACGTGTCGCCTCAATGAACCTGTCCATGTCTTCGAACAGTCTCTTCGGGGTTACACGGGCGTAGATTTGGGTGGTCTTTATGTTGGAGTGTCCCAGCATCTTGCTGATGGTCTCGATCGGCACTCCCTCCTCGAGTGTGATCAGAGAAGCGAAGGAATGCCTTGCTGTATGGTAGACAAGGTCCTGGCTGAGTCCTGCCATCAGGCGCAGGGATTTCATATTGGCCCTGAGCGTATGGTAGTCCTGCGGTGGAAAGAGGGTCATGCGGGCATCATCACGGTACTTTTCGATCAGCACGAGGGCTTCCGGCAGCAGCTTGACGCGCCCGAGGTAGTTGGTCTTCTTCCTCCGGTACTTCAGCCAGAGATTGTTTTCTTCATCCGTGAAGAGGTTCTCCCGAGTGATACTTACCACATCAGCATAGGCTGTGCCGGTGTAGCAGGCGAAGAGGAAGAGGTCCCGGGTGATGACATGCGACCTGCGTTTCTCTGGAATCTCCAGATCACGCAGTTTCTCGAAATTCTCCCGGCTGAGTGCTTTCGGTGTACTTTCCTTCTGTTTGGGTAGTTTGAAGTGGCAGAAATGGTATTTCTCCGAATGTCCCTCCTTGTAGGCGATACGGCAGATCTTTTTCAGGATGGCCAGGTAGCCGCGAAGCGTGTCCACGGCATGTCCTTTTTCCATGAGGATGAAATCCTGATAGTCGCGGATGAACTGCTCGTTGAGTTGCCCGAATGCCAGGTCCGAGACCTTGAACTTCGCCTTGATGAATTCGGAAAGCGTGCGGTAGGTGAAGAGGTAGGTCGAGAGTGTGGTGGGCGCACGGTCTACGCCAACACGGGCCTTCATTTCCCCATTGTGTCGGTCGAGAAGCTTGAGCAGGGTCATCTGTATGCCCGCATTACCCTGAAACATGTCCCTGACCGCGGCGGCATCGAAGTCCTTTTTCCTTTCCATGAGGGAATTGAAGGCCGAGTGTACGGCAAGCAGTAGCCTCTCTATTTTTTCATTGGTTTCCACCGCTTTCCGGCTTTTGCCGTTCAGCCGACTCTCACGTGCGTTCCATAGCTCAGGGGTACAGGATAGCTTGCAGCTGAACTGCGCCATCGTGCGGTTGAGGGTGATCCGTCCCATGATCGGGGCTTTGCCGTTCTTGTCCGGCTCGCTCTTTTTCAGGTAGAGCAGTACCTTAAATTTTTCCACTTTCATAACGCTCTTTTTTAGGTTGTAAAAATACTCCTTTGAAAAGCGCCCTTTGGCATGCAAAATATTGATGAACAGTGAATACAAATCCGCTTTGTTCTTATCGATAAAAATCGGTTACCTGTCGTCGTTTCAGAAACAGGCGGCTAACAGCCTGGTAACTGAAACGCTGCAATATTTTGTTTTCTTTTGCAGGCCAGCCTATTCTGCAATTCTCGTAAAGTGCTTAATTATAAACGTTTTACGTTTTATACTCGCCATTCCGTTTTTTACTGCATTTCTAAATATTACTTATACTGCCCGTCATACATGGGCTACGATGGCATATTATAGTGAAGTGCATCCCGGTATCATTTCAGAAGCTATGGGACATTCATCTATCACAGTAACAGAGACTTATCTGAAACCTTTTAAGAATAAGAAAATTGATGAGGCTAATGCAACGGTTCTCTCTCCCTTTAGAAAAACGTTTTTGAAGATAAGTTGCTGATAAATATGGTGTTACTTCTTAGGTAACGGCAAGAAAACACGCTGCAAATATGGACATATTTTGGAAAACATGCAAACAAAAAAGATATTATTTCTAATAAACAACTAAAAAAAGGAAACACATCAAACAAAACTGCGGATTTTTTGTGAAGAACACACCTTGCTCTCTAATTTTTGCAAAAGATTTCCCTCCCCTCTGCCGTCTCTCCAAAGCAGGGGTTAAAAATATCATAACTTATTTATTGAAAATGGCCCGCAGACGCTTCTGTCGGAGTGGGAAAATGTATTATCCCGTTACCTAAGAAGTAACGGGCGAGTATTATTTGAACTTAGTGTTTAATAATATATTATTAATGTAATTTTTAAGTAGTTATGAAGAAAAAATTTGTTAGGGTGATGCTTTTCGGAGCGTTGGCGCTTGCTACCGGTGCATCGTTCGTAGGTTGTAAAGACTACGATGATGACATTGATGCGGTAAATGCCAGAGTCGATGGAATTGAAAAAACTCTCTCGGAATTGCAAGCTCAAGTGGGAGGCTATGTGAAGTCTGTGGTGTATGATGCATCTACAGGCAAATTAACAGTGACTGGTGCGGATAGTAAAGAGTACACTATACCAATGCCTGAAGAATTGCCATCGTATACTCTTGATGTGACAAAGGATGGTAAGATTACTTTGAAGAAGGATGGTAAAGAAGTTAGTTCTGGTACTATCGACATTCCTGAAATCCCTGAAATTCCGACGTATAAGGAATTTGATCCATTGTTACTGACTGTAAAAGATGGCTATGTTTATTATGATGGCACAAAAACTTCTGTTGCGATTCCTGAGACCGCAAAAGGATCTATTACTGCTATCCTTGATGAAAAAGGAGTCGTTACAGGATATAGAATTGTAACGATCGAAAACGGTAAAGAAGTTACTGGTGAATTCTCTGTCATAGACGCTATACCTTTGAAGGGATTAGTATTTGAGCCCACTTGCTATGTGGGTGGAATCTCTGCATTGAAAGCTAACAACTTGACTTATAATGCATGGTCTCAAAATGCGTACGCTAAACCGTCAGAAACCGGTGAAACATATAAGTCTAATCCTACACTTTCTTATATTACTCCGCAAATCTGGGCATATTACCACATGAATCCGGCTAGCGTTTCAATGGCACAGATTGAAAGCCTGAAATTCCTTTCAGGCGATAAGGATTATTATCCAGTTTCTCGTGCTGCTGCAATGGATCCAACTGCTAATATAAAGAAATCAGATGTCGTAACCGAAGACGGACAACGTTATCTTAAAGTTGCAATGGATGCAGATGCAGAAAAGATACCGGCACTGAATTCTGGTAAGGTAGCTGTATATGCTTTGCAGGCTCAGACCAAAGCTATTGGTGCTGACGAAGCTAAAGTAATTACCTCTGATTACGCTAGTATATATAAGGTACTTATGAGCGACTTCGTTCTAGAAACCAAAATTGATGCAGAAGACGTAATCTTATATGGACAAAGCATTTCTCGTACTGGTTCTACTCCTAATGCTAATGCAGGTAAGGCACAAGAAGCTATTGATGCAAATGCAGATTACACTGTAGCTACAGATGGTACACTTAAATTAGCAGATAAAATCTCTACTTATTATAAAGAAAACAATGGTACTGAATTAGTTAAGATGACTAATATTAAAGATAACGGTCTGAAATATGTCTTCACTGCTTCCAATTACATTGGTGGAGCTAATAATGAGACAGAACAGAACTCATTCTTTAATGGTAGTGATGCTGCTAAAGGTATTATTAACCCTGAATATAAAGGTCAGGATTCTGAAGCAACTGAACATCGCGAGCCATTGTTACGTGTAGAATTGGTAGATACCACTAAGGTTCCTAATCAGGTAGTTGCTGTAGGATGGATTAAGACAAAGATTGTTAAGGGTACAATTGACGGATTCGGTAAAGTATTCACTAAAGATACTTATTACTATGGTTGTGAGAACAATGTTGCCAAATTGACTTACCTCAACATGAATGATGTTTATGCTGAAGCGAAGTTGAACAAGCCTGACTTCCATACAGCATATACATTGAAGAAAGATGATGGAGGTGCTATCGCTTTGGGTGAAGGAAGTACAGGAACAGTAACAGAAGTAACGGATCCTGAAGCTATTGCTACTACAGTAGTAGAGTGGACAGTAACTCCGGCAGAAGCTTTGGCTCTTGTTAAAAAGTCGAAGACAGAGATGTTCGCTACTGTGACTTATGAATCAGTAGACGGAACTCGTGGAGATATCACAATTACGATGAAAGCAAGCATCGCAATGCCTAGTGGAGTAATTAAGAATGACCAGAAGATTACTGAAGCTTGGTCACCTGATAAGTCTTATGTAAAAGCTGATGTGAAAGAACCGGTTACTGTAGCAGTAACAGACTTCAAACTTGATCTGTTTGATGTATTTGAAGGTCGTAAGGTTGTTGTTTCTGACGTTACAGAAGCGAACTTCCCATCATTTACGAAGGATAAGTTGACTGCGAAGTTTATCTTCTCAGGAGCTAAGGATGTAACTATCGGAACTGATAAATACACATTCACTGTAACAGCTAACGGTACTCAATTGAATGCTAGCAAGAATAGTGCTACTGCAACTAAGATTGCTACAATTGATGCTGACGGTATTATTACTTACAATAAGGCTGACGAGAATGCACATGCATTGTTGAATAAGTCTGCTTACAACGTGGATCCGTTCACTGTAGGTATTGAAATTGTGGTAACTAACGAATGCGATGAAATCTTACCGTTGACTGGTAACAAATTTGATGTGAAGTTCTTGCGTCCTATCAATGTAGTTGACTTGAAGTCTGCCGAATTGCAGGATGCAACTACAGGAACTGCTAAGATCGACATGAGCAAGTTACTTGGTTTGACAGACTGGAGAGGTCAAGCGTTTGCTGTAGCGCCTATCGATTTCTATACTTATTATGGAGTTACTGGTAGTGCAATTTCAATTGATAAGGATCAGATCATGACAACATTGAATGCAAGCGAAGCTGCACCAAAACTGTTGAAGGACGTTGCACCTAACATGTCAATTAATTACACATGTGATCTTCAGAAAATAGGTGGTGACATAACGTATGGTGACCTTGTTTATGCAAACGGTAAGTTTACTATAAATGCACCATTCAAACTGTTTATTCCTGTAACGGTTAAATATACGTTCGGTGAAGTAACCAGCACAGTAACATTAACAATTACTCCGACTCACCAGTAATTGATTGATCTCTCACGATAGCAATATCGACAAAGATAAGAAGGGTATCTTTTTCAAAAGAAGGATACCCTTCTTTAATAAAGTTAATGCAGTATCATATTAAAAAGAAAAGATAAGCATGAACATAAAGAAATTGTGGATGCCTGTATTCGCCTTACTATTAAGTAGTACAGTCATTTCCGCACAAGAACAAAGAATAAAAGAAGAAGGTAAAACTGAATTCAAACCTCATTGGTTTATGCAAGTGCAAGTAGGTGCTGCTCACACACTTGGCGAAGCTAAGTTTAGTGATCTTATATCTCCTGCAGCAGCGATAAACGTAGGTTATCAGTTTGCTCCTGCATGGCGGGCACGTGTTGGTGTCAGCGGATGGCAGGCAAAAGGAGGCTGGGTTTCTCCGCAACAGGATTACCAGTACAAATATTTGCAAGGTAACATTGACATCGTTTCTGATCTTAGCACATTGTTTTGTGGTTTTAATCCCAAACGTGTATTCAATGGTTATGTCTTTCTCGGAGGAGGATTAAATCGTGGCTTTGATAACGATGAGGCGAATGCACTGGATACACGAACCTATGAGATGGAATATCTTTGGCGGGACGGAAAGTTTCTCATTGCTGGGCGCATGGGTTTAGGATGTAATCTGCGTCTGAATGATCGCTTGTCCATCAACATCGAAGGTAATGCAAATGTCTTGTCCGACAAGTTCAACTCAAAGAAGGCAGGAAATGCTGACTGGCAGTTCAATGCTCTCATTGGTTTGAATATTAAATTCGGTAAAGGCTATACGGAAACTAAACCTGTATATTATGAGGCAGAACCTGTAGTAGTGGAACAACCGAAGCCTGTTCCCGTGGTAGAACAGCCACAGCCGAAGAAAGAAGTTGTAGTACAGCCAATGAAACAGGATATCTTCTTTGCTTTGAACTCAGCGAAGATACAAGACGATCAAAAGTCAAAAATAGATATGTTGGTAGAATATCTGCAAAACAATCCGGCTGCAAAGGTTAAAGTGACAGGCTATGCCGATGTAAATACAGGCAATCCTAAAATCAACAAGTCGTTGTCTGAAAAACGCGCAGGCAATGTTGCGGATGCTTTGAAGGCAAAAGGAATAACCACTGACAGAATTATGGTTGATTCCAAAGGAGACACTGTTCAGCCATATAAAGCACCAGAAGAAAATCGTGTGAGTATCTGTATCGCCGAATAAACAAAGTTATTAACAAGATATTATAAGAAGATATTCTAAAAAATATGTTGCTTCATCGGTACAAAAGAATTTCTAATGGTGTAGAAATATCATTGATACAGTAAGTACCGAATGCGACTACTTTGCGATTATGCGCTCCTGTGAAGAAGCTGATAGTCGTTTTTCCCCACTAAGGATTTCCCCACTATAGTCCTTAGTTTATTTTAGTGAAGAGAGGAAAGGTCTGTACTTGTGAAAGACCGGACTTTTCGCTAACTCTATTCAAAGGACGTTCCTAATTTCCCCTTTTTCCCTGGGAACGTCCTTTTTTTAATTAAATCAACCCTGCCTCAGAATACTTTCAATTAACATTTTTAAGTGCATTTTGCAGCTAATTCCCCTTGAAATAGGACTAAACTTGCTATAAGTTTCTTCTTCTTCCGCATGACTTTAAAATATAAAATGTACATTTGTAGCATAAACAAAAGAAAGAAGATGAAACGAAATTACGTAAAGTATACTTCGGGAGCTATTCTGACAGGACTAATCCTATTCACTTCCTGCCAATCTACCCGTGAAGTTCAGGCAAATTATGAAGTTGCCCAGATAGAAGGAACCCGGATTTGTATGGATTCAACCTGGGATGCTCATCCCGACGAAAAGGCTGCCGCCCTGCTTAAACCCTACAAAGAAAAAATAGATAAGATGATGTATGAGGTGATTGGCGTCAGCGAGATGACGATGGACAAAGGACGTCCTGAGAGCTTGCTTTCCAACCTGGTCGCCGAAGTGCTACGACTCTCTGCAGAGCGTGTACTGAAGCATCCTGCCGATATTGGAATCATGAATATGGGCGGTTTGCGCAACATACTTCCACAGGGTAATATCACAGTCGATGCTGTTTTCGAAATACTTCCTTTTGAAAATTCTCTCTGCGTACTGACGATGAAAGGTACGGAAATAAAAAGACTGATGGAAGTCATAGCTTCTTTGCACGGTGAAGGACTGAGCGGAGCACATCTGGAAATAACAAAAGACGGAAAACTTCTGAAAGCAACCGTACAGGAAAAAGAGATCGAAGATGACAAAGACTATACCGTAGCTACCATTGACTATCTGGCGGACGGAAACGACGGACTCACTCCCTTTGTCAACGCGGATAAGCGTGAATGTCCGGATGGATTGACATTGCGCGGACTGTTCCTCGACTACGTAAGGCAACAGACAGCGGCAGGCAAGAAGATTACCTCTAAACTGGATGGACGTATCACCGTTGTTCCGGCATCCGACCGGAAATAAAAAAATGAAAAGAGAATAAATAACCAAGGTTTACAATGAAATCTCAGTATCCTATGACAACTCATAATCATATAACTTCCGTCTTGAATATATTCAAAGGAAGAACCGGAAAGTGGCTGATGCTTTTCCTCCTTTTACTACCTGCATTGGCAACTGCCCAGGAAATAAAAAAACTAATCATACTGCAAACCAGTGATGTACACAGCCGGATTGAACCTATGACTCAGGAAGGCGACCGGAACTACGGTCAGGGTGGATTTGTCCGTCGGGCAAGTTTCCTGCAGCAGTTCCGCAAAGAAAATTCGGATGTACTGCTGTTCGACTGTGGCGATATCTCGCAAGGCACTCCTTATTATAATATGTTTAAAGGTGAAGTAGAAGTCACCCTGATGAATGAAATGGGATACGATGCGATGACAATCGGTAACCACGAGTTCGATTTCGGTTTGGACAACATGGCTCGTCTATTTAAATTAGCCAAGTTTCCGGTAGTATGTGCCAACTATGATCTTGATGCCACAGTACTCAAAGATATCGTAAAGCCCTATGTCATTCTGGATCGTTTCGGCTTGAAGATCGGAGTTTTCGGGTTGGGAGCGAAGCCGGAAGGACTGATACAGGCCAATAAATGCGAAGGGGTAATCTATAAAGACCCGATCGCCGTATCCAATGACATTGCCGCACAACTGAAAGAAGAAGGATGTGATGTCATAGTATGTCTGTCACATCTGGGCATTCAGATGGATGAGAAGCTGGTAGCCAACACCCGTAATATCGATGTCATTCTAGGTGGTCATTCTCATACCTTTATGGAAGGTCCCAAGAATTATCTCAATGTAGACGGGAAAAATGTCCCCGTTATGCACACCGGAAAGAATGGAATTTATGTTGGACGACTAGATTTGACCTTGAATAAAAAATGAGATTACTAACATATATACTGGTTATCCTGCTATTTCTTCCTGTCAAGGCCAGGGGAGAAGCAATAGATACTCCCGTAGAACCTTTACTACTTTATAAAGCTAAACAAGATGTCCGTTGTCAACAATGGGTAGACTCCATTATGAATAAGCTGACGCTTAAAGAGAAAGTCGGCCAGTTGTTTATATATACGATTGCTCCGGTGGATACCAAGCGCAACCAGATACTGCTGAAGGATGCCGTCGATACCTATAAAGTCGGCGGACTGCTGTTTTCCGGTGGGAAGATGCAGACCCAGGCGGAACTGACTAATCGGGCCCAGCGCATGGCAAAGTTACCGTTAATGATCACTTTTGACGGAGAATGGGGGCTGGCAATGCGTCTGCGTGGTACTCCTGTCTTTCCCCGAAATATGGTGCTCGGATGTATTCAGGATAATAAATTAATCTATGAATACGGTCGCGAGATGGCACGCCAATGTGCACAGTTAGGTGTACAAGTCAACTTTGCTCCGGTGGCGGATGTGAATATCAACCCTAAGAATCCGGTCATCAATACCCGTTCCTTTGGTGAAGATCCCGTACGGGTGGCGGATAAGGTAGTAGCTTATGCTTCCGGCCTGGAAAGCGGAGGCGTACTTTCCGTCTGCAAGCACTTCCCCGGACATGGTGATACGGATGTAGACTCGCACAAAACACTTCCGGTACTTCCCTTCACTCGCGAACGTCTGGACAGTGTAGAGCTCCATCCTTTTAAAGAAGCGATCCGTGCCGGATTGAGCGGTATGATGGTCGGACACCTGCAAGTTCCGGTTATTGAACCGATAGGCGGACTTCCTTCTTCTTTATCCCGTAATATCGTATACGATCTGCTGACAGAAGAATTTGCTTTCAAAGGACTGATCTTCACGGATGCACTTGCCATGAAAGGCGTTTCGGGCAATGGAAATGTCAGTCTACAGGCATTGAAGGCAGGGAATGACATGGTACTGGCTCCCCGTAACCTGAAGGAGGAGATAGCTGCCGTACTCGATGCCATTGATAAGGGAGACTTGACACGCGAAGATATTGAAGAGAAATGCCGCAAGGTACTGACTTATAAATATGTACTCGGACTAAAAAAGAAACCATTTGTCCAACTGTCTGGTTTGGGACAACGGATCAATACTCCTCAGACACGTGATTTAATCCGCCGGTTGAATCTGGCTGCGATTACTGTGCTGAATAATGAAAATCATGTTCTCCCTTTGCATACGAATCAAAAAGAAACGATGGCATTGCTCGAAGTCGGTGACGCGGGTGAAACCAATGCGTTGGCGGAACAGTTGTCGAAATACACTTCTTTGTCACGTTTCCGCCTTCGTCCCGGTATGACGGAAGAGGCGAATCAGCGGTTACGGGACTCATTGGCTGCCTATAAACGAATTATTGTCGCCGTAAGTGAACAGAAGCTGTCACCTTATCAGACCTTCTTCGGTAAATTTACTACTGAAACTCCGGTCATCTATGCTTTCTTTACGCAGGGTAAGATGATGTTGCAGATACAGCGTGCGGTTGCCCGTGCCTCGGCAGTGGTGCTGGGACACAGCCCTAATGAAGATGTGCAGCGGCAGGTGGCGGATGTGCTCTTTGCCAAAGCTACGGCGGACGGAAGATTATCGGCCAGCCTTGGAGAACTCTTTCAGGCAGGAGACGGCGTCACGATTACTCCGAAAACACCTTTGCATTTTATTCCGGAAGAACATGGGCTTTCTTCTGTCGCCCTGCAACGAATTGATTCGATCGCTTTGGACGGTGTTCGTCAGGGAGCTTATCCCGGTTGCCAGGTGATCGTGATGAAAGAGGGTCATGTGATGGTAGACAAGGCATTCGGTACTCATACCGGAACGGGAAGCGCACGTGTGCAGCCGACCGATATCTATGACTTGGCTTCACTCTCCAAGACTACTGGTACGGTGCTTGCTTTAATGAAACTTTACGATAAGGGACGTTTTAATCTGACGGACAGAATAGCAGACTATCTGCCTTTCCTCCAGCGTACTAACAAGAAAGACATAACCATTCAGGAACTGCTTTACCATCAATCCGGCTTGCCGCCCGGAATTGCTTTTTATCGGGAAGCCATCGATGAAGATAGTTATGAAGGCAGACTGTTTATGTCCCGCAAAGATGCACGGCATCCGTTGCAGTTGGGAACTTCCACATGGGCGAATCCTAATTTTACATTTAAAAAGGAATATGTTTCAAAGGTTAAAACCGGAGATTACACTTTGCAAATCTGTGATAGTCTGTGGCTGAATCCTTCTTTCTTCAAGGAAATGGAGAAGAAGATTGCAGACGCACCGATGAAACCTAAAACTTACCGATATAGCGATGTCGGTTTTATCCTGTTGCGTCTTTTGGTTGAGAAACTTGCGGGAATGCCGATGGATGCCTACTTGCAACGTGAATTTTATGAACCGATGGGACTGGAACGTACAGGATACCTTCCTTTGCGACGTTTTCCGAAATCGGAAGTCATACCTTCTTCTGTCGACCGCTTCTTGCGTAAGACTACCCTTCAGGGATTTGTGCATGATGAGGCTGCTGCCTTCCAGGGAGGCGTTTCGGGAAATGCCGGATTGTTCTCGAATGCACGTGAAGTGGCACAGGTTTATCAGATGTTGCTGAACGGTGGTGAGTTGAACGGACAGCGTTATTTAAGCAAGGAAACCTGCCAGTTGTTTACAACGGAAGTTTCCAAAATCAGCCGTCGCGGACTTGGATTTGACAAGCCGGATACCCGTAATCCGGAAAAGAGCCCTTGCGGAAAGCATACACCGGCAAAAGTATATGGTCATACCGGGTTTACCGGAACGTGTGCCTGGGTAGACCCCGACAATAGCTTGGTTTATGTATTTCTGAGCAACCGGATTTATCCGGACGTAACCAACCGGAAGTTAAGCCGTCTGGAAATTCGCGAACAGATACAGGATGCAATCTATAAAGCGATTCAAAGCAAATAAAGAATGAAGAGCCCCTCTGCCGAAGTAGAGGGGCTCTTGCTTATTAATGTAAAATCAAGTAGTTGCTCGGGTTAGAATGAAACACCCACGCGGAAACCGAAGTTGTTCAGTCCGTCTACACTGTAATGCAGTACATCAGCCTTATTGGTACCATAGCTGTAGTACAGAGCAAAGTGCAGGCCCGGTCCGTAAACCCAAGGGAATACATTGACACCTACTTCAGGAGAAGCGTAGAATCCCCAGCTGTTTTCTCTGGCTTCCAACATATTGAAGTTGGAACGGATCTTAGCATATTCAGCACCTAATTTTGCACTGACATAAGGTTGTACGGCTCCACCGCGATTCCATTGGTAACGGGCGGCAGCACCGAAAGGCAACTGGAACATTGTGTGTTGCTGATCAGTTGTAACGTCACCTGCACCCATCTTGAATGTTTCGCGAGGAATATACTCGTGGTTGCTGTGATAGTTCAGGAAAAGACCCAGACCCAGATTAGGAGTAACGAAATAACCACCTTCAAAGTTCATACCCCAACCGCTGGCTTTGTCTGCAAAATTGTTGCTCAATGGAACATTGAACTGCCAGTCTATATTAGCATATCCATTGTCTGATAGCTGTGCCTTAGCCGGCATGGCAAAGGCGATGGCAATGGCTGCTAGCGCCACTACCTTGAAATATATATTCTTTCTTGTTTTCATAACAGTTGTAGTTGTTTATTTGTTAGTAAGATAAGGTGACTGAGTGAATGACTGGTTCACTGCTTCAATAGCAAGAGTGCGGTTGATAGCTTTAGAGCCTGTTTCAAATCCAGTCAGATAGCTTGTCCAGACTACAGGAAGTTTTTTGCCTTCACCTTCATCTGCTTTCAGGTTCACCATTTCTGTAATGAATGAGTTGGTGCTATAGCTGTAGGTCACAGCGTACGGATAGTACCATCCGCCCCAGTTACCCCAGTAGCTGGGTCCCCAGTAGCCGGGATATCCCCACCACCATTCAGGTTGTGTGTAGCCGGTGAAATAATAAGTACTTGCGATGTAGCTTACCTGAATACCAAGATCGGCACTTTCTTTATCGGCAGCCGGTTGATAACCTTTTGCTTCCATATTTTCTGTATAAGCAGCCAGAATTTGCTCAGCGCCTTCTCCTTCGAGATATTCCGGTTCTTTGCTGTCAGAGATAACCAAGATTTTGTCAGCCAGATAGAATGTGCTGAAGTCTTTGAAGTTGGCTTGCTTGTCGTAGTTAGTGTATACCAGATAGTTGTCATCCAGCTTACCCATGTCCGGGTCTTTTTCGCAAGAAGCGAGTGCAAAGACCGCCAATAAAATAGGAATTAATTTCTTCATATCTTTTATAATGTTTAGGTTATATAAAAATCACGCCCTGGTACCTTGGGGCTTTTGTTACAAACAACAAGAAATGTGTAAAAAGGTTCGTGCAAATGATTATCTTTGCGAGAAAATTAACACTCAAATGCTTATGAAACATATTCGGATACCTCTTTTCGTATGGTTCTCAATCGTGCTGCTGATCGCAGTTGCGCCCGTCTCATTGTCGGCGCAGGAATCGTTTATTCAGAAGATCGAAAAAAATAAGTCCGTCAGCGGAATAAAGTCGCTCGACACCAGCCGCTTCCCGGAAAAGTATGTAATGTACCTGACTCAGCCGCTGGATCATCGACATCCCGAAAAGGGAAGTTTCCGCCAGCGGGTGATTGTGGGGCACGTCGGTTATGACCGTCCCACAGTGATTGTTACTGAAGGATATGGGGCAGGGTATGCTTTGCGCCCCACTTATCGGGAAGAACTTTCTGAATTGTTCGATGCCAATATGATCTTTGTGGAGCACCGCTACTTTCTGGAATCCACTCCCGAACCGTGCGACTGGCAATACCTGACCGCAGAAAATTCTGCCGAGGATTTGCATGCCGTGACAACCGCTTTCAAGACTTTATATCCTGGCAAATGGATCAGTACGGGGATCAGCAAGGGTGGGCAGACCTCCTTATTATACCGTGTTTTCTTCCCCGACGATGTGGATGTTTCCGTGCCTTATGTTGCTCCTCTTTGTTATGCGCGTGAAGATGGCCGGCACGAACCTTTCCTCCGCCGGGTAGGTACGGAAGCCGATAGGAAAAAAATAGAAGATTTCCAGTTGGAAGTATTGAAACGAAAGGCCCGTTTGTTGCCCCGTTTTGAAAAAATGTGTACTGAAAAGAACTATACATTCCGCGCTCCTCTGGAAGAAATATACGATTTCTGTGTGTTGGAATACTCTTTCTCTATCTGGCAATGGGGAACGGATATCCGTAGTATACCGGAAACTTCGGCTTCTGACGATACACTGCTGGATCATTTGCTGGCAATCAGTGGACCTTCTTATTTTATAGTAGATAGCCCGACTCTTTCTTTCTTCGTGCAGGCTGCCCGCGAATTGGGGTATTATGGATACGATATCGCTCCTTTTAAACCTTACCTTTCTATAAAGACCAGCAAGGATTATCTGCGACGACTGATGCTGCCGGAAGATATGCGGAAGATGAAATTCGATAAGACACTGAGCAATAAGATTGTGCGGTTCTTGAAGAAGAACGATCCGAAGATGATTTTTATCTATGGTCAGAATGATCCCTGGACAGCTGCCGGAGTAACCTGGCTAAAGAATAAAAAGAATATTCATGTCTTTGTAGAGCCGGGAGGCAGTCATCTTGCACGCATCGGTACAATGTCCGAAGATCAGAAGCAGAAAGTGATGTCTCTTCTTAGAGGGTGGCTTGAAGAATGACGAAACAAGAAACGGTGAACAACCTGTAATATATGATACAGGCGGTTCACCGTTTTATTCTTCTGCAAGCCGATATTACATGTATCGGGCTGCTTGATTTAGGAATCTACCGATTCGAACAGCGGTTTCAGTACTTCCGGTATTTCCACTTTTTCGAGTGCTAATTGTCTGACCAGTTTTTTACCGCTCTGGCTGAGATGGAACTGCATCAGTCTCCGGTCCTCTTCCCCGAGTGTTCTGACAATCAGTTCTTTTTCTTCCAGAATCCGGAGCATCTTTGAAGCGTGAGAGGGTGTCAGCTCGGTTCGTTTGGACAGGCTCGTGGCCGTCATATTATTGGGCGAGGCTTCTTGCAGGGCACATAATATCATTGCTTCATTTAATGATACCTGATACACTTTTTCAAATGCATCTTCAAATCTTGCCATTGCTTTGAATACATCGCGCATTACACATATTGTCTTCATATGCTACTTGTTTTTTTGTTTGTTCTTTTTCTATATAAACAGGTTGATATTTGCATTATCCGCCCGTTCCATGTATGTTGCTACTCCGCCTATTGTCACTTCGTCCAGAAGTTCTTCCTGTTTCACTCCCATGACGTCCATGGACATTTGGCAGGCGATAAATTCCACACCGTTCTCCAGAGCTTGTTGGCGTAAGGACTCCAGAGAGTCGATTCCTTTCCGGTTCATGATGTACCGCATCATTTTTCCTCCTATTCCTCCCATGCTCATTTTAGAGAGTTTCAGCTTTCGGGAACTGGAAGGGAGCATCATGCCGAACATTTTTCCAAAGATATCTTTTTCGACGTTCGGCTTATGCAGCTTCTTGATAACGTTCAGTCCCCAGAAGGTGAAAAAGATCGTTACCTTTTGTCCGGTGGCAGCTGCGCCATTAGCGAGCACAAAGGTAGCTAAAGCTTTGTCTAAATCATCACTGAACATGATGAAAGTTTTTCCTTTGCCTTCACAGGAGGTAACAATATTGCAGGATTTAGGTTCGCCCTTTTCGATCACTACTACAGATTTTCCTCCGGCCGCCTCTTTGGAAATCAACTGATTTCCTGTCGAGTTGCACCATGCGGCAGCATCACGCGGGAATCCCGGATCGGTTGAGGTAATTTCTACCCGGTCGCCGGAAACCAGCGAATCCATTGTCTTTTTCATTTTCAGAATCGGACCCGGACATTGCAGTCCGCAAGCGTCTACACGGATTGTCTTCACTGCTTCAACTGGTGAAACTGTCTTTTGAGGTTGCGCATCTGCCGACTGTTGTATGTTTGCGTTCGGTTGCGCAGGTACTTCGTTCTCACTTTCTTCTCTCAGAATGATGGGTGCTGCGGCAGCGTGGTATGTTTTCAATCCTCCGGAAAGGTTGCGTACCTTTTCAAATCCATGCTGTACCAGAATGCGATAAGCAAGGTATCCTCTGAGGCCGACGGCACAGAATGTATAGATCATCTTGTCTTTCGGCAGTTCATCCAGCCGGTCACGCAGTTCGTCCAGCGGAATGTTCACTGCACCCGGCAGTGTATTGAGCGAGAATTCGTCAGGAGTACGTACATCCAGCAGGAAATTGTTTTCCATCTCGATATCCCTCAACTGTCTCCAATAGACGGGTTGTACTTTCCCTGTTATGATGTTTTCGGCTACGTATCCTGCAACGGCTACCGGATCTTTAGCTGAAGAGAACGGAGGGGCGTAAGCCTGCTCCACTTTCATCAGATCATAGATGGTACCTTCATGCTTGATGACAAGCGCGATTTCGTCAATTCGTTTGTCTACACCGTCATAGCCGACGATCTGTCCGCCGTACAGTTTACCTGTCTTCGGGTCGAAAGTGATTTTTATACTCATCGGCATGGCATCCGGGTAATATCCTGCGTGAGAGGACGGATGGATGGTCGAAGACATATAATTGATTTCTGCCTGCCGCAATCGTTTGCCGGGTAATCCGGTAGAAGCAACAGTCATGTCGAATACTTTTGCAATGGAAGTTCCGATGGCTCCTTCATAAGGGATGTGTGCTCCCTGAATGTTGTCTGCGACAATTCGTCCCTGACGATTGGCGGGACCGGCAAGGTAATTGAGCCACGGTTTTCCGGTGATTGGGTGGCGGAATTCGATAGCGTCACCGATGGCGTAAATCGATTCGTCCGACGTTTGCAGGTAGTCGTTGACGGCGATTCCTCCGGCTTCGCCGATCTTCAGTTCTGCGGCACGTGCCAGTGTCGTTTCCGGACGTACGCCGATGGAAAGGATAACGATGTCGGCAGAGATGGACTGTCCGTTCTTGAAGATGACTTTCAGTCCTTTTCCGTCTCTTTCGAAAGAGGCTACTGCCTGTTCCAGATACAGGTTTACTCCTTTGTCCATCAAATGCTGGTGTACAAGGGATGCCATGGAGAAGTCGATGGGAGCCATCACTTGATTGCCCATTTCCACAATAGAAACTTTAGCTCCTTGTGCGTGCAGGTTCTCTGCCATTTCCAGCCCGATAAATCCGGCTCCGATGACAACAGCCTTTCGGGGAGCATGACTGTTGATATATTCTTTGATTCGGTCTGTGTCGGCTACATTCCTGAGTGTGAAGATTCCGTTCAGGTCGATTCCCGGCAGGGGAGGACGCACAGGGGAGGCTCCGGTCGATATCAGTAATTTGTCGTAGCTTTCCTCATAAGTGTCTCCGCTACTTTGTCTCACCGTTACTGTTTTTCTCTTCCGGTCGATGAAGATTACTTCATTTTCAGTTCGTACGTCTACACGAAAGCGCGTAGAAAATGCTTCGGGCGTCTGTACAAACAGTTTTTCCCGTTCTTTGATCACGCCTCCGATGTAATACGGCAGTCCGCAATTGGCATAAGAGATATACTTTCCTTTTTCTAAAAGGATGATTTCAGCTGCTTCGTTTGTGCGTCTGATCCGGGCAGCAGTGGTAGCTCCTCCGGCAACGCCTCCAATAATAATGATCTTCATAAGTTTGTTGCGTAAATAGTTTCCTGTGGAAATAACAATAAAGTAGGGAGAATTGTTCTCGGATCATAGAAAAAAGACTTATATTTGCGCACCCTGTTTGTCTTTCTTCATTTTTTATAAATTAATTATGAGTAAAATTCTTATCATTGACGATGAGGTTCAGATTCGTAGCCTGTTGGCTCGTATGCTCGGACTGGAGGGTTATGAGGTGTGTCAGGCGGGTGATTGCAAGGCAGCTATCAGACAGTTGGAAATTCAACAGCCGGATGTGGCTTTGTGTGATGTCTTTCTTCCCGATGGAAACGGGGTCGATCTGGTGCTGAACATTAAAAAAACAGCTCCGAATGTGGAAGTCATTCTTCTTACCGCTCACGGTAATATACCCGACGGAGTGCAGGCAATCAAGAACGGTGCATTTGATTATATAACCAAAGGAGACGATAATAATAAGATTATCCCTCTGATCAGTCGTGCCGTTGAGAAGGCTAAGATGAATGTCCGGTTAGAGAAACTGGAAAAGAAAGTCAGTCAGCTATATTCTTTTGATTCCATTTTGGGAGAATCGAAAGTGCTGAAAGAAGCTGTTATGCTGGCACAGAAGGTTTCAGTGACTGATGTGCCGGTGTTGTTGACCGGAGAAACGGGGACCGGAAAAGAAGTATTTGCACAAGCCATACATTATAATAGCAAGCGGAGCAAACAGAGCTTTGTTGCCGTGAACTGTTCGTCTTTCAGTAAGGAACTGCTGGAGAGTGAAATGTTCGGGCATAAAGCCGGGTCCTTCACCGGAGCTTTGAAGGACAAGAAAGGACTCTTCGAAGAAGCCAACAACGGTACGATCTTTTTGGATGAAATCGGAGAAATGGCTTTTGAACTACAGGCCAAATTGCTGCGTATTCTCGAAACAGGCGAATATATAAAGATAGGAGATACGAAACCGACGCACGTGAATGTTCGTATTATTGCTGCTACCAACCGCAATCTGACAGAGGAAATCAAGGCGGGACGTTTCCGTGAAGACCTGTTTTATCGTCTTTCGGTATTTCAGGTACATCTGCCGGCACTTCGCGAACGTACCGGTGATATCAGAATTCTTGCCACTGCCTTTGCAAAGAGCTTTTCCGAGAAACTTTCGTATACGGTCAGTGAGATGACACCTGCTTTTCTTCATGCGTTGGAACAGCAACCCTGGAAAGGAAATATCCGTGAATTGCGGAATGTGATAGAACGGAGTCTGATTGTCTGCGAAGGCGGGCACCTGGATGTGTGCGATCTTCCGCTGGAGATTCAGAATACTCATTATGAATGTTCGGATGATACTATCGGTAGTTTTGAACTGGCTGCTATGGAACGAAGGCATATTGCACGCGTCCTGGAATATACGAAAGGCAACAAGACGGAAACTGCCCGCTTGCTGAAAATCGGTCTTACCACTTTGTACAGGAAGATAGAGGAATACAAAATATAATAATATGACTATCTGATTTCTTTTTTAGGGGTATATGAGCGATTAATCGTTCATATACTGATCTGTAATGTGAAAAAGAAATAGAAGATATGAATATTTGGAAGACTACACTGTTACTTGTTTTATTATTTACTGGTATCACCGTTCATGCACAAAAAGTAAAAATTTCATTGAATAGTGATGGAAATCTGACGATATGGAAAGTGAAAGCTCAGGCAGAAATAGAGCATCCTTCTGATATGATGACTACCCGATATGACACGAGGGATTGGGTCAAAGCAACTGTGCCGGGAACGGTGTTTGGTTCGTATGTATTAGAAGGACTGGAGCCTGATCCGAATTTTGCTGATAATGCATATAAAGTCGATAAAGCAAAATATGACCGTAACTTCTGGTATCGTACAGAGTTTAATTCGCCGGAGGTGGAAAACGGAGAAAGGGTATGGCTAAATTTTGAAGGGGTTAACCGTAAAGGAGAAATATTCTTTAATGGGACGCGTCTCGGATTGCTTGATGGATTTATGCATCGGGGGAATTTCGATATAACCGATTTGCTGTCAAAAGATGGTAAGAATGTGCTTGCCGTCCTTGTGCATTGGGTAGGCACTCCGGTTCCCAATTATGCAAGTCCTACTTATATGTCATGTGCCGGCTGGGATTGGATGCCTTATGTTCCTGGTCTTTTGACTGGTATTACTGACGACGTCTATTTGACAAAAACCGGCGAAGTGTCTATCGTCGATCCTTGGATACGTTCGAAAGTTCCTTCTAAAAACAAAGCGGTTTTAAGCTTGCAGCTGGAACTACGGAATCATACAGATATAGAGCAGAAAGGAGTGCTGAAAGGTATCATTCAGCCGGGCAACATTGAATTTACCGAAGATTTGGTAATTGAGGCAGGCAAGCAGCGGACTTTTCTTCTGGATGATAGCAAGTTCAGTCAATTTATAATTCAGAATCCTGCTTTGTGGTGGCCTAATGGTTATGGACAGCCAAATCTTTATACCTGCGAACTGACTTATATGGTGAATGGTAAGGCTTCTGATAAACAGAATATTACATTTGGTATTCGTGAATACGGTTCCGAGCTGGTTGACGGTGTGCTTCATCTTAAAATAAATGGTGAACCTGTTTATGTAAAAGGAGGAAACTGGGGAATGAGCGAATATATGTTGCGTTGTCGGGGTGAAGAATATGATCTTAAATTGAAACTTCACAATGAGATGCATTTTAATATGATACGCAATTGGATCGGTTCTGTTACGGATGATGAGTTTTATGAAGCTTGCGATAAATACGGCATTATGGTGTGGGACGACTTCTGGTTAAATTCAAACTCGAATCTTCCGGATGATGTTTTTGCTTTCAATATGAATGCAGTGGAAAAGATCAAGCGTTTGCGTAATCATGCTTGTATTGCAGTATGGTGTGGTGATAATGAGGGATATCCGTTACCGCCTCTTAATAAGTGGCTGGAGGAAGACGTTAGAACATACGATGGGGGAGATCGTGCCTATCATGCCAATTCCCATAGTGACGGCCTTTCCGGGAGTGGACCTTGGACTAA
Organism: Bacteroides sp. MSK.20.82; assembly: GCF_019052485.1. Taxonomy (NCBI): domain Bacteria; kingdom Pseudomonadati; phylum Bacteroidota; class Bacteroidia; order Bacteroidales; family Bacteroidaceae; genus Bacteroides; species Bacteroides sp. MSK.20.82. The sequence continues at coordinate 5,920 of NZ_JAHQUN010000027.1, read as the reverse complement.
CTCTCATCCTAACTGGTATTTTACCAAAGCCCCTTATGGATATGGTGCCAACATAACCAAAGGATGGGGATTCCGTACAGAAATAGGTACAGCTGTCTTTACTACTTTCGATAGCTTTAAGAAATTTATGCCCGAAAAAGATTGGTGGCCACGTAATGAAATGTGGGACAAGCATTTCTTTGGCAATTCGGCGGGGAACGCCAGTCCCGACAAATATTTCTCTACCGTAGAGTTCAATTATGGTAAAGCGAAAGGTATTGAAGATTTTTGCCGGAAAGCTCAATTAGTGAATGTTGAGGTGAATAAAGCGATGTACGAAGGCTTTCAACATCATATTTGGGAAGATGCTTCCGGCATATTGACTTGGATGGGGCAGTCGGCTTATCCTTCATTGGTATGGCAAACCTATGATTATTATTATGACTTGACCGGGGCTTACTGGGGAATCAGAAAGGCGTGTGAACCGGTTCATATTCAGTGGAGTTATGCTGATAATAGTGTAAAAGTGATCAATACCACTTTGAAAGAGCAGAAAGGGCTTACGGCTACAGGTAAAGTCTATAATCTGGATGGGAAAGAAATGGGGCGTTATAGCCAGTCTGTAGTTTTGGATGCCGCCGCTAATAAGGATTCCTATTGTTTCCATCTGAATTTTACAACAGACAACCTTGCTTTCGGTAAGAAAGCGGTTGCTTCCTCCATTTCGGTAGATGCCGGAGAGCCAAGTGCCGCGATTGATGCCAGTGATGGCAGTCGTTGGGCGAGTGAACCCCGTGATGAAGAATGGATTTATGTTGATCTGGGTGAACCTACTGAAATAGCCTCTGTCATATTGAACTGGGAGGCTGCTCATGCAAAAGCTTATAAACTGTTGATTTCGGATGATGCAATAAACTGGAAAGAAATTTATATCAATGAGGACTCTAAAGGCGGTGTCGAAGAGATTAAGATAAAACCTGTTCGTACTCGTTATGTGAAAATGCAAGGGTTAAAACAGGCTACTATGTGGGGATATTCACTTTATGAATTTGAATTATATGGTAGAAAAAAGAAGCCAACGGATTTGACTCCTGTGCATTTCATCAAGTTGGAACTGAACGATGAAAACGGGCAACTGCTTTCTGATAACTTTTATTGGCGTTCCAATAAACCGGGAGACTATAAAGCATTGAATAATTTGCCGAAAGCCAAATTGCGTACAACATCGAGTTTAGTGGATAGTAATGGTAAGAAAGTGATTAAAGCAAAGATTGAAAATGTGGGATCATCAGTCGCTTTTGCTGTTCACGTACAGGCTATTCGCTCTTCTGATGGTGAGCGTATATTACCTGCTCTGATGAACGATAATTATTTCACATTGTTGAAAGGAGAGTCTAAAGATATTGAAATAGAATTTGATTCGGATTTGTTGCCTGATGGTAATTATAGTTTAAGTGTGATTCCTTATAATAAATAATATCGGGTGGACATTTCTTTAAACGAGGTAAACACGGTTGTAGCAGCATCGGTTTTATGACTTGGTTTTACCAGTCTTTGTGTTTGTCTATGATTTTTCAAATGTAGTCGTGATTCATCATAACTTTAAGAAAAGTTTACTGATGAATCCGCTACATTAAAATGCCTCATAGAATTGTGCGGATGCCGACAGCATCAGGAGTAAACTATGATAATGCCGCAATGCCTGTCCCTATCAGGTTTGCGTTATTCATACTTTTTATATCCACTTCAATATCTTCCAGGCCGAATAACTGAAGTAGTTCTCTTAGTTTTTCCATAACGAGAATGTTATAGTTTTTATCCTTCCTGTTTTCACTCCAGAAAAGACTGCCTTCGGCTACCAGGCAAACTTTTCGTATATCCTTATTATAGGATTTCAGTAACATGATAAGCCCGGTCAGTGAGGCGGCAACCAATTGTGCGGATCTGCCATAAATCCATTGTGCTACTTGTACATATACATCCTTGTAGATGTCCGGGTAATTCATAATAGAAGTCAGCTTCTGTGCGTCGAATTTCTCTTCGAACTCTTCCAGCGGAAAGGCTGTTTTCAGTATGTCTCCCAGATACATACCGGATACCGCTTTCTCAAAACGTTGCTTTCCCGGATTACCGGAAATAGCGTCAACGGTATCATCTACCGCGGTCAGAAAGGGCGGATGGAAATTGCCTGATTCCAGATTGACAGGAATCAATCCATGTGCATTGCATGACTGATCCAGTTTTTCAATTTTATCGGCAGGGATAAAAGTTGCCATATTGGTTCCTGTCCCTACGATGAGACCGATATATGCGTCATAACTATTATCTGTGAGACCTGCGAATAAACTGGCTATAGTATCGTTTACTACCTTGATGTCTGTAAACTTAATTTTGTTTCTTTCATTCAGATAGTCGAGTAAAGGTTTTCCGATAAATTCTCCAACCATTTCTTTAATATCTACTCCTTTTGTCCAGCGTAACAGTTTGGCGTCTCCACCCGGTACGGACTCGGCCGGATAAGAGAAACAATAACCGATAGGCATTTCTTCCTCACGTTTGATTCCTATAATCATATCGGCCAATTCTTTGAATAACTCTTCGCGGGTATATCCGACGGACTTCATAATTGACATATCTTTTTTCCAGCCATTGTTCGGGTGAACGGCTGGCGTTTCCCTGTCGAAATCTACGATTGCCACCCGATAATTGGTTCCTCCCAGGTCAAGTACCAGTGACTTTCCTTTAATATGGGTTGTTTTTGGAGTAATGAAAGTAGGAATGCATTGTATCTCTGCATTTTCCGTTTTTAACCCTTCTTCTGTTTTATCCCGAAATGAGCATACAATCGCTTTGAGCTGTTCATTATCTAGCTTAAAAATGTTTTTTTCCATGACATTGACTTTTTAGAGTATAAAATATCCTTGTCTTTGAATAACAACTGAAGGTGGATTTTGCTCGGAAATGCCCAATCTTTATTTGCCTGTATCTGATAATTATGTATTTGTTTTTTCAATTAATAAAAACTATATTTGTTTGAAAAATAATTTGATACATGAAAGAGCGGTCTCCAGTTAAAAAGAATATACTAAAATTGATTCCTTATATAGAAATTATTGCAGGAGTCATTTTTCTCTGTTTGGAGATTCATGACTATCGTACTTTGTATTCTATGGCCGAAGCTGATGCACTGTATGGGGGGCTTGCTGATTTTTGTAAGTATAAAGAGAATGTGTTTTGTCCGGCATTTTTCTGGATAATTGTTATACTGACAGGAATCAGTTATTGGAAAAATAAAAAGATATATTGGATTTTAACGCAGGCATTGGTGTTTATGGTCTTTTTTAGAGCTATGTTTCCGTTTTATGCCATTTTTATAGAGTTAAATCCAGTAGTCTTTTATATTCTTCCACTTTTGTACTCTACAGTATTCTTTGTGGTAGAAAGAAAGTTGTTCAAAATCAAGCAAATAGATTCTGTTGATATTACAGTTAAAACAAAAATCACGGGGATCGGAATGGGTATCTTATGTACTATCATTTATTTCCTACTCTTTTTTACCATTTTTTGCTTAATATGATAACCGTCTATATTTATCCTCCACAGGAATTCAACGCGACTTTTGCTCTCATGCTCTAACAAATTGTCTGTATGCCTTTATTCATCGTGGTTTTCGGTATGGTAGCAAGTGTGGTAGCAGGAGTGAGAGCAAGTTTTTGCTCTCACTCTTCCATATGTCATTGCCCGTCATTTGTTTGATGTTATCTTTTGATTTACAGGATGTTAACGTCTGAGGTGTCAACTATTAATGATTGATATCCCAGTTATTAATAATTGAGAAATCAGCCTTTAATAGCTGATAACTCATTCATTCTTGACCTGTAAATGATTTAATGCTTCCTTAAACAGCGGTTTTCTTCCTTCAGGAACGGGTTAATTGAGATGACCGCTGCGATTGTGTTCCTGTATGTACTGTTGTATGTCAGGTTCCTGCAGTTGTCCGTTCAAACTTCTCTCATAGTAATATAAAGTACCATCCCTTCCGTTACCAAGCACAGATGTCACTTTCATTTTTAGTAATGACAGCTTTTCCATCTGGTGCGATACCGTTCGCATTTACAATCGTGCTTTCAGGTAAATCTCACCGGTCGTTGTTTTGGAAAGTCTCCTGCTTATATCATGTAGTTGCTATTTATATTGTGTAGATGCTGCTTAATATTATATCTTTGCTACTTATAATTGTGTATTCCCGCAGCAAGCGTTAGTTTCCTCGGAGGAAACGTCCGTTCCCTTTAAAAGGAACTGTCGTTTCCATTAAAAGGAACGCCCGTTCCCTCACCGGGAAACGACAGTTTCCATTTAAGGAAATAACAGGAAACTATAAGTTATTGATATCTAGATGTATATAGTTCTATCGGTAATGTTATAGAGTTTGTGTTCATGTCTTAACTGATTTGAATCATTTCAGTATAATTTTGATTCAACTGCTGATTCATATTTTTGATTTTAAAACATACAACAGGGTTATTTGTAGTTTAAGAAATAATTCATATCTTTACAAGACAGTATAATACTTTTGAAACTGAAAAAAATAATTATTGCACATATTTATACTATCTGTATTTTCAAGGGTTCAACGGAAAAATGGGAAAAGCATTTTAGAGACATGCAACAAGCTGTGTGACTACTCATGACAGCTACTTTCAACTTCCAGGGCTCCCCTCTTTACTGTATATACCCTCCTTTCTACTGTATGTAACCTCCGTTATCTCACCAGTGTTTTTATATAACAGACTATTCCATGAATCAGATATTTCCTTTTACTCCATCCTCTTTTCTCCCTTTTCCTCCATCTTTTTTCCTTTTCTTTGGATTCCCGGCCTGCGTTTCCTTTGTCCTTCCTCTATATTCCCCCTATTTCCTCTTCATTTCCCTGATGTATACGCCTGCGCTCGCCTGCCTAACGCGCGTGTGAATATAATAAGGTGTACCCCTTTCGGCCTTTCCTCCTACATCCGAGAAAAACATGTTCTACAACATCCTTATAACTCAACGCTTTAGCGAGTCTTTTCAAAAATAATTCAAAAAAAGAGTGGTTTAAGTTTGGAGTATATTTGAAAAGGGCGTACTTTTGCACCCGCTTTCCAAGAGAAGAAAGCCTTGATAAATTGACTTAGTGTAAAAGCAAGGGTCTGCTTAAACATAAGAACAAAAAAACTTCCGATAAAGTTTGGAAGATAAAGTTTAAAGTTCTTATCTTTGCAGTCCGATTCGCAAAGAAAAGGCGTTTAATTTTTCTTCTTTACCTTCTTTCCCTTTCGCAAGAGAGCCTGAGAAATGATATAAAAAGAAAAACGAAAAAACTTCCGAAAATATTTGGTAGTTAAAATAAAACCTCTTACCTTTGCACCCGCTTTTAAAACGAAAGCAAGATGTTCTTTGAAATATTGATAAACAATACAAGTAGTACAAGAAAAAATAGAACCGTCAATACTTGTCTTATATATAGTAATATGTGTGAGACGCAAGGTATTAATGAAATCAATAAATTGTACGGCATCCTGAACAGAGCAAAAAGCAGCAGCAATGCTGATTAACAATACTTTTACAATGAAGAGTTTGATCCTGGCTCAGGATGAACGCTAGCTACAGGCTTAACACATGCAAGTCGAGGGGCAGCATTTCAGTTTGCTTGCAAACTGGAGATGGCGACCGGCGCACGGGTGAGTAACACGTATCCAACCTGCCGATAACTCGGGGATAGCCTTTCGAAAGAAAGATTAATACCCGATGGCATAATTAGACCGCATGGTCTTATTATTAAAGAATTTCGGTTATCGATGGGGATGCGTTCCATTAGGCAGTTGGTGAGGTAACGGCTCACCAAACCTTCGATGGATAGGGGTTCTGAGAGGAAGGTCCCCCACATTGGAACTGAGACACG